>JAYTON010000244.1:0-15110 GCA_043747725.1 Saprospiraceae bacterium | reverse complement strand
TAAAATTTCAATTAATGAATCCAAAGTTTTTATTTTTTGCAATTTTATTAATAAATGTATTGAAAAAATATCAAAAATATAAAATATGGGCGAATGTTTACAAATTTGTAAAAAAGAGGTTTATATTTCAGCCATTTTTACGAAATTTATATTTAAATTATTTACTTTTTACAAATTATGTAAATATTCAAATGAACTATTGAACTATTGATAATAAATTAGGTATTTTATTGAAAATGCCTTTATCTTTGTTTTATCAAAATTAATTAAATCGTTTCAAAGGAAGCGTGAAATTAATGACTGATGAGGAATAAAACTAAAAATTGTGAGGTGTTGAAACTGGCAGCCATGCCCTCTTGTCTCGAGGGTGGGGAGGACGGGATAAAACCGAGTAATCGGAACTAACCGCCCCGTGAAGGTTCGAATCCTTCCCTTACAGCGATTTTTTTAATTATCAATTTTATAGTAAGTCTAAAATTTGATGATTAAAATGTGTTTTTTTTGAAATTGTGAGGTGTTGAAATTGGCAGCCATGCCCCCTTGTCTCGGGGGTGGGGATTACGGGATAAACGCGAGGTATTTTGGGGGTTGACCACCAGCGCGCGCACTCTGTCTTGCAGCTAACTGCCCCGTGGAGGTTCGAATCCTCCCCTTACAGCAACTATTGAAAATTAGTTAAACTTTTTTTTCATGTGATTGGTTTGATGCAAAAGTAAATCCGCATCTCGTTCCCGAGGTTGCGGATTTTTTATTTTATTACCCGTCTGAGACCTTTGAGCGGCAGAGGGGTTCTTAATGACATCAAGCATAATTTATACTAAAATCGGATGCTCCGTTTTTACATTAAGCAATTCACCGAGTTTATAAAATTCTTTTTTCCAATCAACACTTGGATATGCCCGCATCCGATTTTCAAACTGCCGAAGCATATCGAAATAAAGGGTTTGGCTTTTCCAAACATTCGGTTTTATTTTCATCCGATTCAATATATTCAAAACCTCATTCAAAGCTTGCAATCTACTGAGGGGTATGCCCATTTTATCCATCGTTTTCACTTCATCAAAAATACGTTCGCTGGATGCTAATTTAAAAGCATTTTCATCTGTAAAAGGGATGCCCCATTTTTGAAACTCATTCAAAGTTTTATTTAACTGATTGATTTCCAACGAGTCACCCTTGAAGAATTTTTTCAAATCAATATTCAAAATATATTGAACCGCACTTTTGTAAACATCTGGCACAGCTACGCCTGTGACTGCCAAACCACTCATCAATTGATAATTATTTTCATAAATTTTACGGAAAGACCCCTCTACGGTTAGGAGGTTCTTTTCCATAATTTGATCAATAATTTTCTGTTTTTCCTCTTTGAAAAGCTGCCAAATCGTGAATTTCTCAGGACCGAAATATTCTTGAAGTGAGCCAATCACGTCAGCAAGATTCACTTCTTTAAATGCTTTTGAAGTGCGAGCATACATATCATCAAATAAAGTTTTGTCCATATTCAATGAAATATTGCCAATGATATTCAACTGACCAAGGTACAAAACTGCAAAACTGAAATGTTTTTCAGAATGTGTAATTTTAGAGCGAACGGTCGTTTGTCCGATTGCTAATATTTGATTTCCTGCCTCTATGCGTTTAAAAAATTCACTGGTGGCGATATAATTGAAAAATTCGAGTTTTTCAGGATATTTTTCAAATAGAGAACTCGCAGCATAGTGCATTCCTACGCGCATAAGGTCAACATGAGCTGGTTTGACATTTTTTTCATAAACACCTGCACCATTCATAAACATCGGCAAATTACTGGGTGCTTGAGAGAGCCGGAAAGTAAATTCCTCTTCTAAATCTACGTCAGCCACCTGCTTGGCATAATGAACCGCACGGCAAGCATATTGCAATATTTGAGTAGTTTCCAAGCCTGAAACTTCATCAAAAAACCAACCACAACTTGAAAACATCAAGATAGCGTGGCGTTGCATTTCAAGTAAGCGGAAAAGGTGCACTTTTTCACGTTTGCTCAACTCGCGCAAGGCATATTTATCTAAAAATTCGTCGAGATTTTCTTCCGAACGATTGAGCAGGACGGTAATATATTCGTTGCGCACATCCCAAGGGTCGCTTACATATTTGGATGCCTCGACTTCAAAAATGGGAATAAGTTGATCGCGTAACCAATTTAAGGCAAAACGCAAGGGTGCACGCCACCTTTGATGCCATTTGCCGTAGCCGCCACCTGTGTTGCAGCCACAATCCGACCGCCACCTCTCCACGCCATGAACGCATGACCACGATGAATTTTCGTGAATTTGCACTTCATACTGAGGGGGGAAGAGTTCAAGATATTCAGCATAATTTGTCAATTTAACAGAAGATTTTTCTTCAATAAAGTTGAGACAATCCGCTAAAGCCATTTCACCTAAGCGGTGATGATGACCATAACTTTCGCCATCAGTAGCAATATGCACGAGCTGCGGCTCGTCGCTGCTATCAAAAGCATGAATGAGTCTCTGAGCAAATGCCTTTCCGCTATTCAACAAACCTTCAAAAGCAACAGCTTGGGAGACATTCCCATTATAAAAATAAAGGCTGATACTTTTTCCAGAAGGTAATTTGCATAAATAAGGTCGGCGTGTATCAATATTTTCATTTTGAATGTCTTCCCATCCTTCAGTATTGAGAACCCGAATGGCTTTGGCTTGACGAGGTGCAAGAATGGTATATTTGATACCATGAGTCGCTAAAACTTCAAGCGTTTCGGTATTGACAGCCGTTTCAGCCAGCCACATACCTTCGGGAAAACGCCCAAAACGATGTTCAAAATCCTTGATACCCCAATACACTTGCGTGACTTTATCATTAAAGTTGGATAATGGCATAATCAAATGACCATGTACTTGAGCAACAGCTGAGCCATGTCCAGTATAATGCCTTTTACTATCCTTGTCGGCTTTCTGTATAAGTTTGTAGGTTTCAGGGTCAGCAGCTTCCATCCAAGAGAGGAGTGTTGCACCGAAATTGAAACTCATTCGACAATAGTTGTTAAGAATATTGACAATTTTGTGGTCTGAATCTAAAATACGCGCGACGGCATTTGTAGCATAGCACTCAAAATTGATGCGCTCGTTCCAGTCATGAAACGGAGCTGCGCTCTCTTGCTGTTCGACAACTTCTAACCAGGCATTTTCACGAGGCGGCTGATAGAAGTGTCCGTGAATACAGATATATTTGTTTTCCATGATGTGGTAGAGACTTTCAATTAGTGTAAAGGTAACACTTTCTTTAAAAATTAATTATAAGAGAATATGATTTTGGGAAATTTGTAATTGTGAGATATGTAATTGTGTTTAAAATAGTTATTTTGTATAATAAATCTTTTAAAATGAATGTTTACTGCCAATTTAATCAATTTGTTACATAAATCATTGGTAATAAATCTTATAAGAATAAGAATAATTTAAAATATAATGGAAGAAAAGTGTTAAATAATTTTGAAATATCGTAAATTGCGTTGCTTAAATGTCAATAATCTGTTAAAGATGATTACAATATGTTGCAATGTGCATAATATTCGTATAGCTTTGTATAGCATTATAGTTGGCATTAATTAAATTTTTAATTAAAATAATTTACTAAACTTCCTTTAAAGTAAAGGCAACCCATGGATTTAAGATTAGTTTTAAGTATTGTAATCATTAATTCATTTTTCTCTGCTACTCCAATTTTCTCTCAGCAAGATAATGCTGAAAAATCACCCCCTCAGTATCTTCGCTTGGATATTGATAATGATGCCCTTATTCCACGGGATAAAACAGATCGCTATTTTTCAAGTGGATTGAAATTGGATTATCTGACTATGCCTAATCCGCATAAATCCTCTTGGGCAAATAAAATTTTCCCCAAATTAGATAAAGCCAATAATTATTTTGGTTATACAGTAGCCATGAATATGTACACGCCTGCTAACAAAACAGAAGCTTTACCTGTGGGTGACCGCCCTTATTGTGGCTGGGCATATTTAGGATTAGTGGGTATATCGAATGATTATATCAAAGCAACCAGATTTACAACAGAATATTCTCTTGGTGCTATAGGACCAATTACTCAACAGGAATACATCCAATCTAAGTTTCACGATTTAATTGGAAGACCTGAAGCACTGGGTTGGAAAAATCAAATTGCTAATGATATTGCTATTAATTTGAGCTTTGTTGGTGAAAAACGCTTAACCCAACCGAGCGATAATTTGGATATAGTTGGCGTTCTTGAAACCAATATTGGTACAGTCAATAATTATATGGGCGTTGGTGGTTTGATTAGAGTGGGTTGGTTTGAAGATTATTTCCGAAACATTATGCAGGTAAAAGGGCGCAATGTTTGGCAAATGTTTGTTTTTACCCGTCCAGTCGTTCGCCTTGTTGCTGACAATAGTCTTTTGCAAGGAGGAATATTTACCTATCACAATAGCCCTTACGTTATTCCGAAAGATGATTTGAGCAGAGTATATATGAACGCTGAATTGGGCTATGGTGTCACCTATCGAAATTTTAATGTTACATACAGTCAAAACATTCGTACACCTGAATTTAAAGATGCTAAAAATATGTATTGGGGTGCTATGACTTTCGCTTATGGATTTTAATATTTATTTATAAAACAATAATAATCAATAGTTTATAAAAAAAACGAACAATACCCCTCAGTATCGTTCGTTTTTTTATGAAAATATATCGTCATTAGTCTTCCTCCGACTTCATCCTTTCAGCATTGTCCGCTATCCGCAAAGCTTCGAGTATGCCTTCAATATCACCTTCTATGACTTTATCTAAATTGAAATTTTTATTATCGCCTTCCAACCGATGATCAGTTACCCGATTTTGAGGAAAATTATACGTCCTTATTTTATCTGAACGGTCACCCGTTCCTACAAGTGAACGGCGTTTAGCAGTTTGTTCATTATCATGCGCTAACTGTTGCGCTTCTATAATCCGTTGATACAACCGCTGCATGGCAATCTCTCGATTTTGTATTTGAGACCGCCCTTCTTGACATTCTGAAACGATACCAGTCGGTAGATGGGTAATCCGCACAGCAGATTCTGTTTTATTGACGTGCTGACCACCTGCGCCACTGGAGCGATAAACGTCAATCCTGAGATCATCTTTTTTAATATGAACATCTTCCATTTCCAAAACGGGCATCACAACCACCGTAGCAGCAGAGGTATGTACGCGTCCTTTTGATTCAGTTTCAGGAATGCGTTGTACGCGGTGAGCACCCGATTCAAATTTTAATTTACCGTAAACATCTTCCCCTTTTACTTCTAATATTAGCTTAGAATAGCCTCCAGCTGTGCCTTCCGTCACTTCCAAACCTTCTGTTTTCCAACCTTGTTTATCAAAATATCGTTGATACATACGGTACAAATCACCGGCAAAAAGGCTCGCCTCATCACCACCTGTACCTGAGCGAATTTCAAATAATACATCTTTTGAATCTTCAGGGTCTTTAGGAATCAACAGCGTTTTTATTTCCTCATCCAGCTCCTGTTTTCGAGGTTCTAAAAGATTCAATTCTTCTTTTGCCATATCTCGCATATCAGCGTCGCCGAGCATTTCTTTGGCTTGGTCAATATCATCAAGCAATTTTTTATACTCTTTATAAACAACTACAATAGGCTGTATATCTTTATATTCTTTATTCACCCGTTTAAACTTATCCATATCCTCCAGTACTGAGGGGTTGGAAAGTTGCTCTTCAAGGTGAACATATTTTTCGTAAATAGCTTTCAATTTGTCTAACATTATTGAAAAAAATTGGCTTGGTAAATAAAAGGAAAAGGCTTGCCTCAAAATAGCGACAAGCCTTCACAGTTCAAGTTTATAATTTGTAGAATACAAAATAAATTGTTGTAGTGGTAAAAAGATATGCTCATCAATCAGTGAAAAACAGGCTTTTCACATCGGTGCTTTTCTGATATTGTCTTTGATAGACTGTATAAGAGAAGGTGATGCTTTCCGACGATTTACGCTGTTTTTTAAGAGGTCACGAAATGATTGCTCGTGATGGAGAGCTTCAGTAACTGCCGGATTGTTGTGCATTTCATGGCGGAAACTGACTTCATCCTCTTGCGTCATTGCACGGTCAAGGTACAAATTGACCTTCTGAAACAGGTCTGGATTTGGTTGATGATCTCTCATTGGTTTGCTGATTTGTACTGCCTTTGCGCCGCACCTTAGCTAACGGCAGTGGTTAAGGAATAAGTAATTGAACTTGAACTTTTTAAATATACCATTTATTGTTTATTTATCTATTTTTTCAACATTACACCCTACGTTACTTTTCGTTTCCTCCCCCAGTATGAACATCATTTTCGAATAAATTTTTTCCATACCCTAATGATGTAGCATAACTTTTCAATTTTTCTTTCAAAAGCCCTCTGGCTCTTGCTAATCTGGAACGAACTGTGCCGATAGGGATGTCAAAAATAGCTGCTAATTCCTCATATTGAAATTCTTCTACGTAGCAAAGCAGCAAAATGGTTCGGTATTCAATCGGTAAATCATTAATGGCATTCATCATTTCATCGCCCATCATACCACCGAAAATCTCGGTTCTCAAATCTGTATATGATGTCAAGGGCGAATCTTCTTCATCGTGGTAGGTTATTATCTCTTCATAATCTACCTTTTTGCCCCGTCGTTGTTTGCGTTTATATTCGTTTATAAACGTGTTTTTCATTATTCTAAACAACCATGCCTTTGAATTAGTTCCCTCTTCATAACTGCCCGCTGCTTTATAAGCCTTCATAAAAGTATCCTGTACCAAATCTTCTACATCATTCTCATCTTGAGCGAGGTAATAGGCAAAATTCGTCAAGGAATCGGCATGTGGCAAAAATTCTTCCTCAAATATTTTATCGTGGTTCTTCATTCAACTTTTATTCAAAGACTAATTTGGAGACATAAGAAAACAAAGGTAAGTCGAAGTTTTGATAATTAGATGTACTACACTTTTAATTTTTATTAACTCTTTCTACCCCTCAGTATTTTGATGGTTAAACTATTGATAATCAACATTTTACATTTTAAATAAAGATTCGTAACCCAGCCCTACAACAATGGATTTGAGCGGTTTGGATACTGTATTTGAGTGGAAATCCCAAGCATAATTCAACCGTCTTTGGCGATGGTCATCAATGGTTTGGTCGAAAGAAAAACGATTATAAAAACGAAACAATTTGTTAATAGTAACAATTTTGCCATTTGTAAACACACTTTTTGCATTAAAATCGCCGCCTTTCATGGGTATCATGCCCAAATATGAAGGACGCAAGGCATAAGATAAAATGGGTGTGAAAGCCTCATAATTAAATCGCCATTTGGCATCTAATTTTTTTTGAATAAAACCACCTATATTTAATGAAGCATTGACCTGATAACCGAGCAGGTTATTACTCGGCAGATTGTAACTTCTCATATCAATTGTCATGGTGAATGCACCGCCCAAATACCGATTCCACCCCTCAGTATCGAACACTCCCGAACGCTGATAATAGGTGTAATTGACTTGAATATTGTTGACTTCTAAATTCGAAATACTTTGCTGCGGCTTGGGATTAGTTTTAGGCGAAGCAGTGCCAAACGAAGCAGAAACGGCAATACGGGAAACGTGGTTTTGAGTAATTTCTTCATATCCTATTCGTAAAGTCGGCATGAAACCTTGATATTTCAGGGAAGAATGGGCTTCGTCGCGTACCTTTATAATAGGCAAACCAATACCGAGAAAGAAATAGATAGGGCGTGGTATATTAGGGTCTTGACCTTTTAATAAAAATGAGAAAACGAGCATTAGAAAAAGTATGAAAGTTTTTTTCATTATATTTTTTTATTTTTAAAGAAATATTCATTTCAATTCTGCTCTACTTTATCGCGTTCCCAAGAGCGATAGCGAGCTGAAAATTCAAAGATATATTTCAAAATATCTCTATCTTCTTTCGATACCAACATTTGACGACGGGCTAAAACGCGCTCCATCGTGTCTATCGCTTTATTAAACGGATAGGTTTCTAAACCACCTGTGCCGCCCCACGTAAATGACGGAATAAAATTGCGCGGGAAACCTGCACCATATATATTCGCAGAGACACCCACCACAGTACCCGTATTGAACATGGTATTAATCGCACATTTTGAATGGTCGCCCATGATTAAACCGAGAAACTGCATACCTGTTTTGACAAAACTATCTTTTGTATAATCCCATAATTTGACGGGTTCGTAATTATTTTTTAAATTCGATGTGTTGGTATCTGCACCAATATTGCACCATTCGCCTAAAACAGAATTACCCAAATAGCCTTCATGCGCCTTATTGGAATATGCAATGAGTATGGAATTATTCACTTCGCCGCCTACTTTCGAGTGCGGACCAATAGTCGTGGCGCCATATATTTTTGCACCGATTTTCAAAGTTGAGCCTTCGCAAAGAGCAAGCCCTCCGCGTATGACGCAGCCTTCCATGACTTCCGCATTTTTACCGATATAGATAGGACCTGTCTTAGTATTCAAAATCGAACATTCTATGGTAGCACCTTCTTCAATAAAAAGCTGTGCAGCATCACCCAATAATTGGTTCGTTTTACTGAGGGGTGCCGAGGTGCGACCTTTTGTCAGCAGAGTAAAATCGCTGCGTAAAGCACTATCATTAAAAGAAAAAATATCCCACACATGATTGATTGCCAATAACTTAGTGCTTTCTTCTAACTCGAAACCTTCTAATTCCTCAATATCATTATCCTCCATGAGGTTATAAAACTGACGTTCATCGAGGCGTGCTGCAATGAGTTCACCATTCTTCAATAGGGCTTCATTAAACTTTAAATTTTGAATTAATTGACACAACTGAGTATCAGGAAGAATTGCACCGTTGATAACCAAATTATCGGATGCGATAGAGATGGGATATTTTTCAGATAAATAGTCTTGGGTGATGTAGGAGACCCTGCCTTTGAGCCAATGCTCCCATTTTTCACGAATGGTCAGAATACCAATTCGTAGCTCACACACAGGACGCGTGTATGTAATAGGAAGCAATTGATCTCGGATATCAGAATCAAAAAGGATAATATTTTTCATCTTGAGTTGTTTAAAACGGTGTTTTCACCTTAAAAACGACGATTTTCAGTAAAAGTTTTACAAAAGTTTTACTTTGTAAATAAAAAAAGCCCTGAACTTGCGTGCAGGGCTTTTTTTTTAAATTTGCTCTATTACTTCGCAAATTTTGCAAATTTTTTGTTAAACTTATCGATACGACCTGCAGTATCTACAAATTTTACCTTACCCGTGAAAAACGGGTGAGAATAAGCTGAAACCTCCATCTTAATGAGGGGATATTCGTTGCCATCTTCCCAAACGGTTTTATCTTTCGTATTGGCGGTTGAACGGGTTAAGAACATTTCGTCAGTAGAAATATCTTTGAAAACTACCAAACGGTATGATTTAGGATGAATATCTTTTTTCATGTCTCTTATTTTTTACCTTTTTAAATTTCGAGGTGCAAAATTATATTTTTTATTTTGAAAATAAAAGTCTTTCAATGAAAAACATTGAAAAGAATTTTAAGGGCTTGTCCTGCGGTTTTTCCCGACTCTTTCAGGTACTGACATAAGCAATACACAAACCAGGAGGAAACCATAAAGTAGTAAATCGGATGACATTAGGGTATTCATAAGTTTATCTTGTTTTTCGGACTTTATAAATTTTTTTGTAATATATTCCTGTATTTGCCGCAAAGTTACCTCTGAAAATCCAAAATTGCAAATAAAATTGCGTTTGCATAATTTTTAGAGACTAAAGCAGTTATTACTCCGTATATATATTGAGCGAAAAACAGCTATTCTAAGCTGTTTTTCTTTTGATAGATGTTTAAAATATGTTTAATTTGCACAATGAGTCGATTATTCCTTGTTTTTATACTCACAGTTATAAGTTTGCGCTACTCTTACGGTCAGATTTTTTCAGTCGTCATAGATAGCATTGCCATCGAAGGCAACAAAAAAACTAAAAGCCGCATCATGCTCCGTGAATTAACTTTTGCAAGTGGCGACAGCATACCCCTCAGTATGTTGACTTCTGTGCTGGAGCAAAATCGGTTACGCCTTATGAATACCAATCTTTTTCTCAATTCAAAAATGAATATTAAAGATTGGAAAGAAAATAACCATGTAACCATCCAAATTAGCGTCACTGAAAACTGGTTTCTTTATCCTATTCCCATTTTTGAAATTGCTGACCGCAATTTCAACGTGTGGTGGAAAGAGCATAATCACAATCTGAAGCGAACAAATTATGGTATGCGGCTGACTTACAACAATCTCACAGGGAGGCGTGATCCCCTTAGTGCTACAGTTCAAATGGGCTATACACCTAAATATTCATTCAGTTATTCATTGCCGTACATCAATAAAAAACAAACTATCGGTATCTCTGCAAGTTATTCCAATGCTGTGAATAGAGAAGTGGGCTTTGCGACTGATAGTAATAAAATATCTTTTTTTAAAGATGCCAATAAGTTTTTATTGAGACGCTCAGGTTTTAGCCTGGGCATGAATTATACGCCTAAATTGCTCACCAGTGTAGGCGTATCGTTCGGCTATACAAGCAATAATGTAGATTCTTTCGTTGTCAAAAATTTGAATAGAGATTATTACTTAGATGACCGTACTTCACAACGATATTTTTGGTTGGCAGCAGGGTTTTCGTATGATAATCGGGATATTAAACCCTATCCTATGCATGGCGATTATTTCAATTTTATTGTCAATAAAACAGGCTTACGCCCCTCGGATGATGTGAATGCTTTAGACGTGAGCAGCCGCTACGCGCATTATTTTAGCATTAATTCAACATTGAGTCTTGAAACCATTTTGAAAGGAAAAACGGCATTAATTAGGCACAGACAGCCCTATACTAATATGCACGGCTTGGGTTTTGGCAGTGATTTTTTACGGGGCTACGAATATTATGTGATAGATGGGCTCGATTATGCATATATAAAAAATAGTTTTAGAGTACGACTCATTGATAAAAGCTTGGATTTACACCGTTTTATCAAATGGAAATTTCTACAATCATGGTTAGAATTGCCACTTAAGAGTTATGTCACTTTCAATTTTGATACGGGATTTGCTCATAATCCTTTTGAAAAAGAGAATAACAAACTGACCAATCGGCAACTTTTCGGCGGTGGCATCGGCTTGGACATTATTGCATATTATAACATGACTTGGCGCTTTGAATACAGCATGAATCATCTGGGCGAGCGGGGTGTGTTTTTCAATTATTCTTTGGGTTTTTAAGCTAAATCCTCTTAGCAGGCACTTTAGTGTGTTAATTAGATAATTATCCTGGTTCCAGAATGAAGTCCGCATTACAGTATAAATTATAAACAAAAAGCCTCGCATAACATACATGCAAGGCTTTTTTTGTGCGCTTGATCTAGGACTCGAACCTAGGACCTACGGATTAACAGTCCGCCGCTCTAACCAACTGAGCTAATCAAGCGTTTACTTCTTTTAAAAAGCGATGCAAAAGTACATTCTTTCATATAAAAATACAATCTTTGCAGCGAAATTTTTTAAAAATATTAAAATAAATTCTCTCAAAAATCATAACTCTTTGATAATGAGCCTTTTAACAGTTGGAACGGTTGCGTTCGATACCATTGAAACACCTTATGGGACGGCAGAAAAAGTAGTCGGTGGTGCTTGTACATATATCAGTTTAGCGGCAAGTTATTTCACTAAAAACATTAATCTGGTGGCTGTCGTCGGGGATGATTTTCCTCAAAATGAATTGGATTATATGCGCAGTAAAGGCATTAATCTCGACGGTTTGCAAATTAAGCAAGGCGAAAAATCTTTCTTCTGGCATGGTCGCTACCACAAGGACATGAACGGGCGCGATACGCTTGAAACGCAACTCAATGTTTTGGCTGCATTCGACCCTATTTTACCTGAAAGTTACAAAAATTCGACGTTTTTGATGCTCGGTAATCTCACACCCGATGTACAGATGCGCGTACTTGACCAAATGCACAGCCGCCCGAAACTCGTAGTGTTGGATACGATGAATTTTTGGATGGATATTGCGCTCGAAAGCCTTTTGAAAGTCATTGCTCGGGTAGATGTATTAACCATTAATGACGAAGAAGCACGTCAACTGAGTGGTGAATTTTCGCTTCGCAAAGCGGCTCGTAAAATATTGACGATGGGACCTAAATACCTTATCATCAAAAAAGGTGAGCATGGTGCTATGTTGTTTCATCAAAACGATATTTTCTTCGTACCGGGTTTGCCGCTTGAAGAAGTTTTTGACCCAACGGGCGCGGGCGATACATTCGCAGGGGGCTTTATCGGCTATTTGGCGAGTGTGGGTGATACGTCGTTTGAAAGCCTCAAACGGGCTATTATTTACGGCTCTGCTTTAGCGTCATTTTGCGTTGAAAAATTCAGTATTGAGAATTTGAAAGACTTGACAAAAGCGCAAATTATGGAGCGAGTAGGCGAATTTACTAAAATGGTAAAAGTTGAAATTTAGTACTTACTCAACTGCTTGCCCCAGAGGGGCTAAATATCGGTAGTTACGAAATTTAAATAAGTGTTTAAAATATACTCTTCAAAACCTTGCGATTTGACCAAAGCCGCAAGGTTTTTTTTATTTTTGTACAATGAATCATACGCCTATCCATCAATTTTTAGAAAAACTATCGCAAAGCGTTCATAATCAAACGTTTATAAAACTGACTTTGTCTAAACCGAAGCATTTAGTTGATTTAAAAAATATCTACGTTCGATTAATTGAAATAAAAAATACACCTAAACTCTCCTTCACTTTTCGCTACACAACCCGTGATGAGGTCAAAAACCATGATTTTACTGAGGGGTATGCGTTGATTGAATCTCAATTAGGTGCTACTTTTTTAAATGCTATTTTACTCACTTCTGAAAATGATATTTCTTTAATTTTTAATAAAAAAGGAGAGAATCCTCTAATTTCAATTAAAAAAGCATCGCTTGTAGACACATCTTTATTAAAAAAAGAAGGCAACGATTTAGCGCATAATAAAGAAAAAAAACGCTTACTCGACCCTGCTCAAGCCTATTTCCATGCCCTCGAAATCTCCGATTCAAAAGGTAATATTACCCCGACAGGTCAAAAAAAATTCAAGCAAATCAATAAATATATTGAAATAATAGACACCCTTTTAAAAGAAATTCCTCTGCCTAATGATGCCATTATTGCCGATTTTGGCAGCGGAAAAGGCTATCTGACTTTTGCTTTATACGACTATCTGTTTAATAATTTGAAAATGTCCCCCTCAGTATCAGGCTTCGAATTGAGGGAAAATTTAACTCGTTTTTGTAATGAATTGGCTGAAAAACAGCATTTTTTTAACTTAAAATTCATTGCACAAGACATCAACAATTATCAAACCGAGCATTTAGATATGCTCATCGCGCTCCATGCTTGCGATACGGCAACCGATGTGGCAATTGCGAAAGGCATTAAAGCGCAAGCTAAAATTATAGTCGTTGCGCCTTGTTGTCATAAACAAATTAGGAAGCAATTGAATGTGACCAATGAAATGCAGCCGATTCTGAAGCATGGTATCATGGAAGAACGCCAAGCTGAACTGCTGACCGACGGCATCCGCGCCTTACTCATGGAAGCGCATGGCTACAAAACCAAAGTTTTTGAGTTTATCAGCACTGAGCACACGCCTAAAAATGTGATGATCGTCGGCATTAAAAGCCAAGCTAAAAAAGAAGCCTTTGCACAAGTAGAAATCATAAAAAAACACTACGGCATCGAATATCACGCCCTCGAAAAGCTAATTTAATGGTTTGTTTAGTACATTTGCCTAAGTAGATTTTCTCCCGAAGGCATCCCTTCAAGAGAAAATAGACATTTGATATTAGACAACTGAAATTATGAAAAAACTGTTTCTTTTAGATGGTCACGCGCTGGTTTATCGCGCACATTATGCCTTCATCACGCGCCCTTTGATGAACTCAAAAGGTTGGAACGTCTCGTGCGTGAGTGGCTTTACGCGCACACTGTTGGATGTGTTGAAAAAAGAAAAACCGACGCATTTAGCAGTCTCTTTCGACTTGCCAACGCCTACTTTTCGACACAATATGTTTGATTTATACAAAGCACACCGTGATTCGCAGCCAGAAGACATCTCTTTTGGTTTGCCCCATATCATGGAAATACTGAGGGGTATGAACATTCCGATTGTTACTGCCGAAGGTTTTGAGGCGGATGATGTGATTGGTACATTGGCAAAACAAGCAGAAAAAGAAGGCTTCCAAGTGTATATGATGACACCCGATAAGGACTTTGGGCAGCTTGTCAGTGAGAATATTTTCCTTTACAAACCAGCGAAAAATGGTAATGATGCAGAGGTGTGGGGTGTGAAAGAGGTGTGCGAAAATTGGCAAATTAAGAATGTGGATCAAGTGGTTGATATATTGGGTTTGCAAGGCGATGCGGCGGATAATATTCCGGGTGTACCTGGCATCGGTCCAAAAACAGCAGCTATTTTATTGGAAAAATATGGTACTGTTGAAAATATCATTGCCCATGCCGATGAATTGAAAGGCAAACAGCAGGAGACATTTAAAAATTTTGCTGAACAAGGGCTTTTATCCAAAAAATTGGCTTTGATTGATATTAATGTGCCTGTTCAATTTCATGAAGAAGATTATCGACTTAGTGAATACAACAAAGAAAAATTGGCTGAAGTTTTCAAAGAGTTGGAATTTAAATCCATTGCCAAAGAAATATTAGGGGGTGATTCAATAACTGAGGCACCTGAAAATGCCATTATTCAAGCAGCCGCTCTGAAAATCGGTTTGCAAGGTGACCTTTTTGGTGCTATTGCGGGTGCCCCCTTAATATCTGACAATCCAAATGATAGCGGCAGCAGTCATGCGGGTTTGCCGAGTTATTCTAAGGCAGAAAAAAATATTAATAATACACCGCACAACTATCTTTTAGTTGATACGCTTGAAAAACGCAGTATTTTAATTAAAAAACTCA
>JAYTON010000243.1:0-3419 GCA_043747725.1 Saprospiraceae bacterium | reverse complement strand
TATATCGCCATAATTCTGAAATTTTTCAGCGCGTTTTATATCATCGCAACAAAACTGATGAAGATTGGCTGATTGACCGTGTGATTAGTACTTCGGCTGCCAATGACACCTCCCTTCACTCTTATCAAGTACGCATGTTCCCTAATATGGTGGCGCATTTAAAAGAAATGATAGAATATGCTCAAAATAAAGGTGTCGAGGTCAAATTGGTCATCAATCCATATTTTCCACCTTTTGCCGAAAGCATAAGGGATTCATTTTTAACGCCCTTGAAAACATATATTGAAAATCAAACAAATATGCCGATTAAAGACTTCTCAACTGTATTGACAGAGCGTGAAGAAATTGGTGATTTTCAACATGCTAATAAAAAAGGGAGCATCAATTATATGCGCATTCTGATGGGTGCTGGTTATTTTAATGCCTTGAAAGCCAACCAATAAAATTTAATCTGAGTAAAACATTAGAATACTATTGTTTTATAGAAACATAAATTTGTTTTTATAAAATTCCTGTTTTAACTTTGTCTCAATAAAAAATAAGGTTATTTGATACCCCCTCAGTTCTGCCGCATTCCGTTAGTAGTGACAATTATTCCGAAATAATAAAGGGAGTATCATTTATTAATG
Source organism: Saprospiraceae bacterium (assembly GCA_043747725.1). GTDB lineage: Bacteria > Bacteroidota > Bacteroidia > Chitinophagales > Saprospiraceae > JAAFJT01. Next base: position 2,790 of record JAYTON010000243.1, on the reverse strand, counting down.
AAACATTGTAATTTTTAAACCACTCAAAATCATTGAGTTATGAAAAAACAAACGGGTCACCGGATGTATAATTTCCCTGATGCTGACCTCTACACATCGTGCATGCAAACCATCAGAAACGCTCACCGAGATATTGAACAATTCAAACAATATGGTTTTTCTCCTGATAAACTAACAGGTTTCGCCAATCAATGTGAAAAGTTTAAAAATCTACCCGATGATGATGAATTGGTAGGCGACCAAATGATTGTCACCGATAAAAAATATACGGCTGCCGAGAAACTTAAAAGTGCCATCCGGAGCATTATGACCCGTGTGGAGATGAAATATGGCAATCGTTCAGGACGTTACCGCAAATTCGGCACGGCTAAAATGGGCGATATGACCGATGCGCAGTTGCTCTTTTGCGGTCGGCGTGTTGCGCGTGTTGCGAGAGCGCAAGCAGATTTCCTCTCAGATGTAGGGGTGAATGAAAATCAAATTCAGAAAGTAGTGGAAGCTTATACTGTCTTTGAAAATGCCTTGAATATTCAGCAAGATAAAATTGCAGATCGTGATATTGCCGTCGATCTTCGCACTGAACAAGGCAACAAAATATATGAACTCATGATTGAAACCTGCAACATCGGAAAAGATATTTGGGCAGAAAAAGACACTATAAAATATGAGCAATACTGCGTGTATGACAGCAACAACGATCAAAAAATAGCTCGGAAAGAAAAGTTGAAAGCGCAAGCGAGCCATTGATTTTTATTTTTTGACACAGTAGGTCACATATAGAACACATAGGTTCTTGAAGAATGACAAAAAACCTATGTGTTCTATGTGACCTATTGTGTCAAAAAACGATTACTTTTGCCCCAAGTAAAAAATAAAAACAACTATATGTCGAACACCACCACCACTCAGTATAAGCTGACACAATACTCGCATGGCGCCGGCTGCGGCTGCAAAATTTCTCCTAAAATTCTCGATAATATCCTTAAAAATCAGCATGAAAAACTGTTTTATAAAAACTTGCTCGTTGGCAATGAAGAACGAGACGATGCGGCGGTCTTGGATTTGGGCGATGGCACAGCGGTCATTTCCACAACTGATTTTTTTATGCCGATTGTAGATGATGCCGAAGATTTTGGACGCATTGCCAGCGTGAATGCCATTTCTGACATTTATGCGATGGGCGGCACCCCTATTTTAGCAATCGCGATATTGGGTTGGCCCATTGATAAAATCCCTGCGGAGGTGGCGAATCAAGTCATAGAAGGTGCACGAAAAGCCTGTGCTGAAGCGGGTATTCCTTTAGCGGGCGGTCATTCGATAGATTCGCCAGAGCCTATATTTGGTTTAGCTGTAACAGGTCGGGTAGATCTGAAAAATATTAAGAAAAATGGCGGTGCTACTGAGGGGTCAGTCTTATTTCTGACAAAACCGCTGGGCGTTGGCATATTTACAACGGCTCAAAAAAAAGATAAACTCAAACCTGAACATGCCCAAATCGCCCCCCTCAGTATGAAACGCCTTAATAAAGTCGGTGCGCTCATCGGCACGCTCGACTATGTGGAGGCTATGACGGACGTGACGGGTTTCGGTTTGCTTGGGCATTTATCTGAAATGTGTGAGGCTTCTAATATGAACGCTTTGATTGATTTTCAAAAAGTGCCTTTGTTGAATGAAGAAGCCATTGATTATTATCTCAATGAAAAATGTATCCCCGGCGGTACGGTGCGCAATTTTGATAGTTATGGACATAAAATTGGTGCTTTAACCGATTATCAACGCACTATTTTATGCGACCCTCAAACTTCCGGCGGTCTTTTAGTAGCTGTGAAAGCGGATAAAGTCGATGATTTCTCTGAAATACTGAGGGGTCAAGGCATTGATGCTGAACCAATGGGTTATTTTGTTAAAAAATCAGATGGACATTCTTTGGTTGAAATTTCATAGGACTATTTCCGTCAGCATAAGGCAAAGACCTATGAAATATATGAAAATGATTTATTTCCAATATGATAACATTCATCCTCAAACGCCTCTTATATGGCTCTGCCGTTATGGTACTCGTAGTTTTAATCATCACGAGTATCATTTACCTCGCGCCCGTTGATCCTACGCGCCTGACCTTCGGGCAACGCAGCGACAATGCCACCGTGAAAGCTAAAAAGAAAGAATTGGGGCTTGATCTACCGCTTTATGTGCAGTTGGCATTGTACATCAATGATATTTCACCCTTCAGTTTTCATGCAAATTCCCTTGAAAATCAAGAAAAATATGGATATTTTAAGCTAATCCCTTTTGGTAGCAATGCGTTTGTGATCAAATCACCTTATCTCCGAGAATCTTTTCAATCGGGTCGAAAAGTGACCGATATACTCAGGGGAGCTATTCCGCAAACAGCTATACTGGCACTGGCAGCTATGATTATTGCAACCATTTTAGGGATAATATTGGGTGTGGTGGCGTCGCTCAAACCGAGGAGTTGGTTCGATACAAGCTCGATTGTGGCATCAGTCATGGGCTATTCATTGCCGAGTTATATTGTGGCGATGATACTCGCATTGGTATTCGGCTATTGGTTCGCCGATTGGACGGGGCTGAATATTCAAGGTAGTTTATTCGAGTTGGATGACTTTGGCGATGAGCAAACGGTTTGGAAAAACCTCATTCTCCCTGCCGTTGCTTTAGGTATTCGTCCCGTTGCGCTCATTATGCAACTCACCCGCAGCACTATGCTTGATATTTTGTCGATGGATTATATCCGCACCGCTAAAGCCAAAGGTTTAGACAATAAAA
>JAYTON010000242.1:0-4017 GCA_043747725.1 Saprospiraceae bacterium | reverse complement strand
ATCAATGGCGATACCGTTTTGCAATATTCCAAACCTCAAATCGGTGGTGGCGTAGCGAATCGTTATGACCCTGCGATTAAACAAGATGGTAAGCTTTTGACTGAGGGGTTCATTGCCTTGCAAAGTGAAGGGCAGCCCATTGATTTTAGGAAAGTGGAGCTTTTGAATTTAGAAGGGTGCATGGATCCCAAATCTAAATACTATAAACGGTATTTTGTTAAAGCAAATCCTGCGAAGTGCCAATAAAAAATAGTTCAGCCCCCCTACCCCCAAAGGGGGAGTCCCACTCGAAATATGTTAAATACGTTCATTTTTAGGCATATTTGGCATATTTCGTAGGCGTTCCCCCTTTGGGGGTTAGGGGGCTAAGCAGCTACAAATAGATATACTTTATTGCTGTTGTTGAGCCGCCGCTTCGTAGTCAATCAAAGGCACGACAGACTCTTGCGGGGTCAATTTAACAGCATTATTTTCTTCAAAAACATGACCGTCTTCATAGCCAACTGAAACAAGAACACTCAGTGCTTGATTGGCAGGACCTTTAAAAGTGCCTTTGACGGGGCTGCAATCATTGAAATGTCTGCCAACCGCGAGTACAACATGATGGTCAGTCACCCAGACATTATTGGTGGGGTCAATACCGACCCAGCCGATTGAAGGTAAATAGACTTCCACCCATGCATGAGTAGCACCCGCTCCACGTGCGCCATCCTTGTTAGGGCAAATGTAGCCGCTCACATAACGCGAAGGAATCGAGATAGACCGCAGCATTTCCAAGAGAACATGGGCAAAGTCTTGACAAACGCCTGATTTAAACTCTAAAATTTCGTCCACCGTTGTTTCGACGTTGGTAATCCCTTTTTTATATTCAAATTTATCAAAAATATATTCTGAACAGCGTTGGATAAACATAGCTGGGCTATCGCGGTTGTGGCGTAGGTCATTCACCATCGATACGATTTCTTCCTTTGAGCGAATGGATTCAGGTTTGGCTAAATCAAGCATTTTTAAATCACTCGAGACGACCCCCCTCAGTATTTCCCAGTCTGCGAACTTAGATGACGACACAGGATTCTTACTTGTAGATGCTTTAACATTTAAAATCAATTGGCTATCAATGACGAGCTCCTTGTGGGCTTCATTGACCATAAACCAACCGACAGTATTGCCCCAATAGTCAGCGAACAGATTGACTGAGGGGTCACCTGTGATGACTAATTTTTGATTCTGTAGTTCCTGTTGCGGATGGGCATAGGGAAATATTTTAATTTGATTAGCACTTTCACGAACTGGTCGATCGTAAGCATATTTTGTGATGTGCTGTATTTTAAAAAGAGGCATAATGTCAAGTTATCCGAAGTATTTAGTTGTTAGTTCCTTCGTTTATACAAAAATAAATAAAAAGAATAAGAATCTTGATGGCTCAAGGTATTAATTTTACAATTCAATTCAATCATTCAACTCATTTGTAAGCAAAATAACTCCTGCTCAAAGCATTGCTGAAACCATAAAGATTGTTTTTAACCTCTGCTAAAAAATTGTGTAAGCCTTTTTCTGAAATACTTTTAATATCGGAAAATTCAACCGTTGAGCGCAAACGACCTATTATTTTTTGCAATTGGGGTGTTGCCTCCATATTTTCACCGGCAATACCTTGAATAGTCCTATCAAGCCGAACCAAGCAATATAAAACGGAACGCGGAAAATTTGTATTCAAAAGCGTCATATCTACAACGTTTTGGCTGTCAAGACCTGTCCGATAGGATTTTAAATAGAGTTCGTACCCACTTAAAGACAGCAATAAATTTCGATAATAAGGAATATCTGCCGAATCATCTAAATTATAACTGATGTCATTGAACTTCACATCCAATATATCCGCCGTTTGAATCCCTCGCTCTATAAATTTGCCAAGGTTCATGTAGTTCCAACCTTGTCCGCGCGGCATCGTCACTTCAGCCACGCCATAAAAGAGTAAACACCTCTCAATTAAACTACTCAACATGACAATTTGCTCTTCTCGTTTAATCACCTCTTCAATATCCAAGCTATTGACATGGTGATAAAATTCATTCATGCATTCCCAAGTCTCTTTGGTAATATGGTCTTGCATACCCCGTGCGTTCTCCCGTGCGCGGGCAATGATGTTGCGAATTGAATTATGGTTGTCTTTATTGGTAATCATATATTTCAACACATCATCAGACCGAGAACTGAATGTCGCAATTTTTTCGTCGGGCATGTGGGCAAACACTTTCAAGACAGGTTGCCAACTAAAATTACTCTCACCTGACCTATCAAGTGAAGTAATAAAATTGATTTTCAGCATCCGCAAGATGCCATCGGTGCGCTCTACATAGCGCGTCATCCAAAATAATGAATCTGCAATACGACTTAACATAGTATATAATTGAAAATTGAGAGTTGAAAATTGAAAATTAATAGTTGAAAGTTGAAAATTGAGAGTTGAAAATTGAAAGTTGAGAGTTGAGAGTTGAAAATTGAAAATTAACAGCATGAGAGTTGTAAACTTGAAATTGAAAATTGCAAGTTGAATTTCAATTCTCAACTCTCAATTTTCAATTCTCAACTTTCGACCACCCAAGTATCTTTCGAACCACCGCCTTGCGACGAGTTGACAATCAATGAGCCTTCGCGCAAAGCCACTCGGGTCAAACCGCCAGGCACGACGTCGATACCATTTGGACCATAAAGAGCATACGGTCTTAGGTCAACATGACGGGGTTTTAGACTATCATCCATCAGACAAGGCACTGTCGAAAGTTTGATAATCGGTTGAGCGATGAATGAACGAGGGTCTGCTAAAATGGCTATTTTTGTTTCTTCTAATTCTTTTTCCGTTGCTTTATTGCCCATGACCATGCCGTAGCCACCCGATTCGTTGGTGCGTTTGACCACCATATTGTGCATATTTTTGAAAACATGCTCGCGGTCATCCTCAATCTGCATTCTAAAAGTCGGTACATTTTGCAAAATCGGCTCTTCATTAAGGTAATATTTTATCATATCCGGCACATAAGCATATATCGCTTTATCGTCTGCTACACCATTGCCCACAGCATTCACAATAGCCACCGTCCCTTTTCGATAAGCGGACATCAATCCCGGCACTCCCAACAAACTATTCCCTTTGAACACCAGCGGGTCAAGGAACTCATCGTCCACACGCCTATATATGACATCTACTTGCCGCAAGCCACGAGTGGTTTTCATAAAAACTTTATGGTCATTGATGATCAAATCACGCCCCTCCACTAATTCAATACCCATCGAACGGGCTAAGAAAGTATGTTCATAATAAGCTGAATTGAAGATGCCTGGTGTCAAAACCACGATATTAGGGTCGCTAACAGCTCGGGGTGCCAGCATTTTGAGGTTTTTATGCAGCAAATTAGGATATTGCGATACTTGTCGCACTCGACTCTCAGAGAGCAATTCAGGAAACAAACGTTTAGTCACTTCTCGATTTTCGAGCATATAACTCACGCCAGAGGGTGTCCTCAGATTGTCTTCTAAAACATAATAAGTGCCATCGGAATCTCGAATCAAATCAATACCCGCAATGTGGACATAAATATCGTAAGGCACATTTATTTTATCAACTTCACGCAAATAATGGGGGCAACTAATCACCAAATCAGCCGGCACAATCCCTTCATTGATGATGTTTTGGTCGTGATATACATCATTGAGGAACATATTCAAAGCCTTGAGGCGTTGTTTAATGCCTCCTTCTATATGTGTCCATTCACTCGCTTGAATAATTCTGGGAATTATATCAAAAGGGAAAATCCGTTCAATGCCTTCATTTTCAAAATAGACGGTGAAGGTAATGCCTTGATTCATAAACAGTTCCTTCGCCAATTCCTCTTTGCGGTGTAGCGAAGTTGTTGGTAGTTGACTCATCGTCTTCACTACCGCATCGTAATGCTGGCGGAAGCCCCCCTCAGTATTGACCGCCATTTCGTCCCAAAAATCGAGTTGCGGTTGGTAAGA
>JAYTON010000241.1:0-5098 GCA_043747725.1 Saprospiraceae bacterium | reverse complement strand
GATTCAGTTTTTTTATCTCTACAAGTGGTGTATTACCAATTAAATCAACTATGCTTGCCATTATTTATTAGATACTTAGATATTTAGATATTAGATATTAGATATTTAGATATTAGAACTCACTGCGCCAATATCACCGCACTCAAAGGCGGCACATCAAAGCGGTTACCTTTAAAATCTTTTAACCCTTTTTCCGAAACTTTTTCACCGTCCGAAATCACTTTCCATTTCGCATTCGGAATATCCATCGAGATGAATTTTTTATTGGCATTAAAAATTACGATGATGGTTTTCCATTTATCTCCTACTGCTTTACCGTTTAAAGTGTACGCAATGACCCCCTCCTGCCGCGCTCCGCTCGCAGTGACATCCGTTCCGGCTTTTGAGAGCGTATTCATGAACTCCAAGTTTTTAGCAATCAATTCTGTTGAAACCATCCTAAACGCTGGGTGTTTTTTACGCACATCTATTAAATTTTTAACAAAATCGACCACCGCTGAGTATTGCGTTTTACGGCTCCAATCTATCTCATTAATATCATCGGGCGAGTTAAAAGAATTTTCAACGCCTTTTTTAGTCCGCAAAAACTCCGACCCTGCGTGTAGAAAAGGAATGCCTTGCGAGGTCAAAACAATGGCTTGAGTGAGTTTATCCATTTTGATTCTATCCCCCTCAGTATCATCAGGATTAGAGTTCAAAAGCCTATCCCAAAGAGTATGATTGTCGTGGCATTCAGAATAATTGATGCACTGATAAGGCTCACCTGCCCATGCTTCTTTTGAATAATTCACTTTAGCGTAATCTACCTGTGGATGTTTTGTAGCAGCAACAATCCCAAATTTCACGTTCTCTTCCATACCTTTTTTACCGCTGACGAAGCCTTTGTCTTTATGCTCAAAAACACTGCCTTTCAAGCCATCGCGCATATCATCGCTGAAAGCGGCTATTTTATCTAAGCGCGCCGTATATTTTTTCAAAGACCGTTGATTTTCAGGCAGTGGCGAGTCGCCCGCCGTCCAACCTTCGCCTAAAAGGAGAATATCGGGTTTGATTTGGTGCAATTCTTTTGAAATCAAATTCATGGTTTCAATGTCGTGAATCGCCATCAAATCGAATCTAAAACCGTCGATATGGTATTCAGTGACCCAATATTTCAAACTTTCGAGCATGAATTTACGCATCATCGGGCGGTCACTGGCTGTTTCATTGCCACAAGCTGAGGCATTTGAAAATTTGCCTTCGGGCGTTGTGCGATGATAATAAAATGGTACTAATTGATGAAAATAGGATTCCTCACCAAACATGGTATGGTTATAAACAACGTCCATAATCACCCGCAATCCATTTTTATGAAAAGCTTGAACCATTTTTTTCAATTCTTCAATTCGCACTTTTCCATCAAAAGCATTAGTCGAATAAGATCCCTCAGGCACATTATAATTCAAGGGGTCATAGCCCCAATTGTATTTTGTATTGTCTTTAATGGTTTCATCAACGGTAAAATAATCGTAAACCGGCAATATCTGTACGTGTGTCACGCCTAACTCTTTTATATGTGTAAGCCCCGTAGATAATTTATCCCCATTTTTCGTTTTCTCTTGTGTCAAGCCGAGAAATTTACCCTTCTTTTTAATGCCCGAATTTTTAGCAATAGAGGCATCGCGGATATGCAATTCGTAGATAATAGCATCGGTTTTTTGTTTCAATACAGGACTTTTATCACTCTCCCACCCTTTCGGATTCGTTTCTTTCAAGTCCACGACTTGCGCCCGTTTGCCGTTAGCACCAACAGCTTTGGCGTAAATATCAGGTACTTCCATCATTGTTTTACCTTCTGAGGTCGTGACTTGCAAGGTATAGAACTGTCCTTTTCTATCGCCTTGCGCCGTAAAAGACCACGTGGCACTGTCACCTTTAGTCATTTTCACGGTTTCAATCAAATCTTTATTGTCGGCAGTGGGCAATCCTTCTTTGTAAAAACGCAAAACAACTTCTTGCGCGATAGGCGACCATAATTTGAATGTAGAATACTGAGGGGTATAAGTCAAACCCAAATCAGTGCCTTCATAATTCGGATAATTCTGTGCTACTGCTGCTGCATTCATGAGCATTACAAGGATAAGAGTGATATTTATTATTTTATTCATTTTTATATTTTTAAAAATTGACATACCAACCATTTCCATTATAAAAACGAATAAACGGCTTTTTGTTTAAATTTTCAATATTCCCTGAAAATTGTTATTTTTAAAGTTAAAATTATTTTTACTTCTGAAATAGATGAATTATTTAAAATTAAGCCTAACCATTTTAACCATCGCTTTCCAACTTTATACGAGTTATCGGATTGTCAATGAAACGCGCAATACATCAAAAGCATTGGGGTATTTGATATTGACTATTACTCTGCCTCTTTTGGGCGGTTTTATTTATTATTCGTTTGGAGTCAACTATCGGCTGCGTAAATTATTTAGCAAAAAAATTAAATTTAAAATCAACACCCGAAAAAAAATTAAGCAAATGATGATTGACCGCACGCGTCAATTGATCCAACAGCACATCAATAAAATACAACCTTTTGACGATTTGTCTAAACTTCTCCTTCAAGATTCGGAGAGCTCCCTCAGTATCAACCGCGTTCAACTGCTCACTAACGGTGAAGAAAAGTTTCCTGCCGTTTTTGAAGCTTTAGAAGCCGCCAAATATTTTATACACATCGAATATTATATCTGGGACGACGACATTACGGGCAATCAATTCAAAGATATTCTCATACAAAAAGCCCAACAAGGCGTCAAAATTAGGATGATTTACGATGATTTTGGAAGCAAAGGTATCAAAAAACGCATAAAAAAAGAGTTAAGAGCGGCGGGCGTAGAGATACATCCTTTCTATAAAGTCCTCTTCGTTATTTTAGCCCATCGGATGAATAACCGCGACCATAGGAAAATTATCATCGTAGATGGCAAAGTGGGCTTCATCGGTGGCATCAATGTCTCGGATAAATACGTTAATAATGTCGGTGAAAAAACGGGTGAAATCCGTTATTGGCGCGATACGCATATCAAAATCGAAGGTCCGGCGGTGAATAGTTTGCAATTGCATTTCATCATCAATTATAATTTTTGTGCCGAGCAACACCTTGAAGTAACAAAAGAGTTTTTTCCTCTTCCTCTGGATGCCGAAGTCGGCGAAGATTTGGTGCAAATCGTAGCAGGCGGACCCGATTATGAGCGTTCGAGCATTATGCTGTCGCTATTTTCGGCAATTTCCGAAGCGGAGGAAAAGGTATATATCACCTCGCCTTATTTTATTCCCAACGAAACGGTGATTGATGCCATTAAAAAATCGGCATTGAGTGGTAAAGATGTGCGGTTGCTCATGCCGGGCATTTCGGATTCTCGGGTCGTGAGCGCGGCGTCTAAATATTATATTCAAGAGCTTTTGGAAGTGGGTGTGCGGGTGTTTTTATATAGAAAAGGATTTGTTCATGCCAAAACAGTGACTTTAGATGGCAAGTTAGCCATTGTCGGCACAGCCAATATGGATCATCGCAGCTTCGATTTGAATTTTGAAATCAACGCCCTCGTGTACAGCGAACGCGTTGCTCAAGAGCTGGAAGCCGCTTTTTTAAATGATTTAAAAGACAGCAAAGAGGTATTATTGAACCATTGGAAATATCAAAGCAAATTCAGATTCTTTGGTTATGCTCTTGCACGGCTTTTGTCACCGCTCCTTTAAATATAGGTGATGAGTGATGGGCGATATTAGCAATCACTCATTACCCATATTTTAAAGTGATAGAATCACCTTTGTCAACGCTTCAATATCCCTTTCATCATTGTAAACATTAGGGGAAATGCGGACAAAATCGCCTCGAACGGATACTGAAATGTTATTTTTTATCAATTGCTCTTGCAATTTTTCCATAGAAATGCCTTTAGGCAACTGAATCCCAAATAAATGCTTGCCGCGCCAATCATCTTCTTCAATCCAACACCCTTTTTCTCTCCAAATGGGTACAACATCTTTGGTCAATGAATGACAATACGCTTGAATATTGTCAATACCCCAAGCCAAAAGCTGCCGCAACGCTGCAATAGCCATTGGCACAAGGATAAAATTGGAGCGTTCGCCAACGTCATACCGCAAGGAATAGGGCTGATATTCATCTTTATAATTCACCAAGTCAGCGAAGTCTTCACTGTCTTTTCTATTAATCCAGTTCTCTTCAACGGGTTTGCCGCCGTCAAATTTTTCATTAAAATAAGCATAACCCAATGAATAAGGTCCCATCAACCATTTATAACCACCACAAATCAAGGCATCAACGCCCAAATCCTGCACATCAAAAGGCAATGCCCCCACGCTTTGAGTGCCATCAATCACGAACAACGCACCGATTTCATGCGCCCGTTTGCCAATCGCTTTCAAGTCAAATTTTGTCCCTGTTGCCCAATGCGTATGGGCTAAGGCAACGAGGGTTGTTTTATCATCAATGGCTTCTAAAATACGCTGATTCCATGTTTGACCTCTATTCTCGGAAGCCTCGGGATAAGCAACCGTCTTGATATTCAAGCCTTTTTCCTGAGCCAAAGTCCTCCAAGGATAAATATTGCTTGGAAATTGAGCATCGGCAACAACTATATTTTGACCTTTTTCCGCCCTCAAATTATGCGTTACCACCGCCATACCGTAAGATACTGAGGGGATAATTGCCACGCGTTGCGGCATTTCGGCATGAATCAATTGAGCAAACAGACCCCTCAGTATTTCAACGTCGCCGAAGAAATCAGGAATTGTGAGCCGATATGGACGCGTTTTTTTACGCACCCCCGCGTAACCAGCTTCTTCGACAGATAGCATCAAGGGCGACATGTAAGCGCAATTGATGTAATGAAAATCATCTTCAAGAGAAAATAAATCTTTTTGACAAGTCAGCATATTGTATTGATTTTAAAATTTTATTAAAGAAAATCACTTCTATTTAACCTCCTATTCTCCTGTAAAAATCTATTTTTGTTTTCGATATTCAAGCAAATTGAAATAATTAAATCAAAAATTTCTTTAAATCTATAATTATGATTGCCCAAACCCC
>JAYTON010000240.1:0-5031 GCA_043747725.1 Saprospiraceae bacterium | reverse complement strand
TTGCTCAATGGCGCGCATACTTTAAGCTGCGGTTTAGCATTTTTAAGTGGTTTTACAACCGTCAAAGAAGCGATGAAAAATGAGACGATTGAGGCATATATCAGTCGGTTGATGTTGTCTGAATTGGCTACATCTATCCCTTATCCGATGGATGAAAACTTGGTGCAACGCTTTGGCGAACAGGTTTTAGACCGCTTCCGCAACCCCTATATTGAGCATCGTTGGATAAGCATCACAATTAATTATACGTCCAAAATGGCGGCTCGTAATGTGCCGACTTTATTACATTATTATAAAAATGTCACTGCGAGCAGAGCGCGGCAGGAGGGGGTGCCTGTGTATTTTGCCTTAGGTTTCGCTGCTTATTTGCTTTTTATGAAAGCGGTAAAATGTGAAAAAGAGGTTTATTACGGAGAATTGAATGGGCATTTTTACCCTATTCAAGATGATAAAGCGGCTTATTATTATGAGCTTTGGCAAAAATTAGCTGTGGATGAATTGGTGACAACAGCTTTTAAAAATCAAAACTTATGGGGTGCTGATTTAAGTGCTTTGCCTAATTTTAATGATAAAATAGTTTATTTTTTAAATGAAATGCTTAAAAATGGTGTATTTTCAACGCTTGATACAGAGCTTGTAAAAAGCGAACAAACCATTTTAAATTCAATTTAAAAAAAATGAAGCATAAAATTTTAAAAATTCATCCTGACGATAATGCCATAGTGGCTTTGGCTGATTTAGCGCAAGGCGAAACGGTGCATTTGGATGGTCAAGAGTATTATTTGCTTGAAAAAATAGCGGCTAAACATAAGTTCGCAGCGAAAGATTTTAAAATAGATGACCCTATAAAAATGTATGGCGTTTTGGTCGGAAAAGCGCAGCAATTTATTTTGAAAGGTGGCTTGCTCACTACTAATAATGTTAAACATGCCACTAACAGTTACGAACTGAGAGGGAGTAAAAATGGCTGGCAAGCACCCGATATTTCAAAATGGCAGCACCGCACTTTCAATGGTTTTCATCGGTCGGATGGTAGCGTCGGCACGGCTAATTATTGGTTGGTGATTCCCTTAGTTTTCTGTGAAAATCGGAATTTAGAAGTGTTGCGTGAGGCTTTGGTCAATGAATTGGGCTATGGTCGAAAACACGTTTATCAGCATCAAACTCAAGATTTAATCAGCCTTTATCAAGCTGGTAAAACGGCTGATGATATATTAAAATCAGATTTTCAGAATACATTTTATGAAAAAGCGCAAACCCGTTTGTTCCCAAACGTGGATGGCGTCAAATTTTTAACGCATGATGGTGGCTGCGGTGGTACGCGTCAAGATGCACAGGCTTTGTGTGGATTATTGGCGGGTTATATCACGCATCCCAACGTTGCCGGGGCGACGGTTTTGAGTTTAGGTTGTCAAAATGCCCAAGTTTCAATGCTTCAAGAAGAAATTCAGAAGCGCAATCCTCGATTCGATAAGCCGCTTTGCATTTTAGAGCAGCAAAAAATAGGCACTGAAGAGGCGATTATCAGCCAAGCCATCAAGCAAACTTTTGTGGGTTTGATGAAAGCGAACAGATCAGTGCGGCAAGCAGCCCCCCTCAGTAAATTGTGCATTGGGCTTGAGTGCGGCGGCTCGGATGGCTTTTCAGGCATTTCAGCGAATCCGGCTATTGGTTTTACATCTGATTTATTGGTGGCTCTGGGTGGCTCGGTTATTTTATCCGAATTCCCTGAACTCTGCGGCGTGGAACAAGAGCTTTGTGATCGCTGCGTAGATGTTGAAACGGCTGACCGTTTTTCAAATTTGATGACCACTTACAATGCGCGCGCAAAAGCCGTCGGCTCAGGATTCGATATGAATCCTTCTCCAGGCAATATTAAAGATGGACTCATTACGGATGCGATAAAATCGGCTGGGGCGGCTAAAAAGGGTGGCACTTCGCCCGTTGTAGCGGTTTTGGATTATCCTGAAAAGGTAACAAAAGCGGGTTTGAATTTGCTTTGCACGCCCGGAAATGACGTTGAATCTACGACCGCCGAAGTCGGTTCGGGGGCGAATATTGTCCTTTTTACAACGGGTTTGGGTACACCTACGGGCAACCCGATTGCGCCTGTTGTGAAATTAGCGACCAATACACCGTTGGCTCAAAAAATGTCGGATATTATTGACATCAATACCGGCACCATCATCGAAGGTGACGAAACGATTGAAAATGCAGGCGAGCGTATTTTAGAATATATCATCAGTGTAGCAAATGGGGAAACTGAAATCAGTGCTGTCAGACATGGGCAAGATGATTTTATTCCTTGGAAAAGAGGGGTTTCGTTGTGATTTATCTAATGATTTAATAACACCCCCTCAGTATATTGAGTCAAAATAGTATTAGAAATTGACTTTATTTCAGTATTATAAACAGTCGAATATTCCGACATTTGTTTCGATATTTGAGTATTATTAAAATTATCTTTAAGAAAAAATTACATTTTCAGAATAAAATAATTCACAGTGTAACGAAAGTCTAATCTTAGAACAATTTTAAATTTTCCTAAGATTGTGATAGAAATAATAACCAAATATGGCTACCTTTTTAACTGATAATTTTCTCCTTCAATCCAAAACGGCTCGCACCCTCTACCATGAGTTTGCGAAACAGATGCCTATTATTGACTACCATTGCCATTTACCGCCTGATGAAATTGCTCAAAATAAGCAGTTTAAAAACATGTCGGAAATATGGCTCAAAGGCGATCACTACAAATGGCGGGCGATGCGAACCTTAGGGGTCAATGAAAAATTCATCACAGGCGATGCGGATGACCGTGAAAAATTTCGACGTTGGGCTGAGTGTGTCCCCTATACGATGCGGAATCCTTTATATCATTGGTCACATTTGGAGTTGAAAAACCCATTCGGCATTAATGAGCTTTTGACGGGTAAAAATGCGGATAAAATATACGATGCCTGCAATGAGCAATTGCCACACTTGACAACACAAGCACTTTTGAAGCATAATAATGTGAAAGTCGTTTGCACGACTGACGATCCTTGCGATTCCTTGGAGCACCATGATTTTATCAATAAAAATCCTTTCGGCGTCAAAATATTACCTGCTTTTCGACCTGATAAAGCCATGGAAATTGAGAATGAAGAAGCCTTTTTTATTTACATTCAAAAGTTGGAAAGCGTTACTAATACTTCTATTAAAAATTATGATGATTTTTTAACTGTATTAAAAAGCCGTCATGATTTCTTTGGTCAAATGGGCTGTCAACTTTCCGATCATGGGCTTGAAACGATGTATGCAGCCACTTATACTGAGGGGGATGTCAAAACCATTTTTGCTAAAGCCTTAAATGGTGTTTTCTTGACAAAAGAGGAAGTTTTGCAGTTTAAATCGGCAATGCTGTACGAATTAGCGATTTGGGATTGGGAAAAAGGGTGGACTCAACAGTTTCATTTAGGGGCTATCCGCAATAATAATAGCCGTTTTTTAAGAGAATTGGGTAAAGATATTGGTGTAGATTCTATCGGTGATTTTCCGATGGCAATATCCATGTCTCGCTTTTTTGACCGATTGGATGGTGAAAATAAATTAGCTAAAACCATCATTTATAACCTCAATCCTGCCGACAATGAAGTATTTGCCAGCATGATTGGCAATTTTCAAGATGGTTCTATTCGGGGTAAAATGCAGTGGGGCAGTAGCTGGTGGTTTTTGGATCAAAAGGATGGTATGACCAAGCAAATTAATGCTTTGTCAAACATGGGTGTATTGAGTTGTTTTATCGGTATGCTTACCGATTCGCGCTCGTTTTTATCGTTTCCTCGCCATGAATATTTCCGCCGTTTGCTTTGCAATTTGTTTGGAAAGGACGTGCAAAATGGCGAATTACTGGATGATACTGAATGGTTGGGCAAGTTGGTACAGGACATTTGTTATAATAATGCGCAGGATTATTTTAAGTTTTAATAACCCAATAAATATGATTATTTGCTTTGGAGAAATTATGTTGCGTTTGAGTACACCCAATCAAGAACGGTTGCTACAAGCTCGACAATTAGAGGTTCAATTTGGGGGTTCTGAAGCAAATGTAGCGGTCTCAATTGCGCAGTTGGGTACAAAAGCAAGTTTTATCACCCGTGTACCGGCAACAGAATTGGGTCAAGCAGCTCTTGCCGAAGTGCGGCGATATAATGTGGAAACGAATTTTTCTGTTATCGGTGGCGAACGACTCGGTTTATATTATTTAGAAACAGGAACAGGCAACCGCCCTTCAAAAGTCATTTACGATCGCACAAATTCAGGCATGGCAACGCTCGAACGCGGTACAATTGACTGGGACAAAGCCTTTAAACATGCTTCTTGGTTGCATTGGTCAGGTATCACACCTGCCATTTCACAAGCAGCAGCAGACGTTACTTTGGAAGCAATCGAAGCAGCCCAACGATATAAATTAATGGTTTCTTGTGATCTGAATTACCGCAGCAATATTTGGAATTATGGCAAACATCCTTCTGAAGTCATGCCTGAATTACTGAGGGGATGCGATGTGATGCTTGGAGATGGTGATACAATGGAAACTTATTTTGGTATCAAAGGTACTGATTATCAAGATATTATACATAAAACTTTTTCAAGTTTCCCAAAATTGAAGTATATTGCTATGACGGCACGTCGGGCTTTCCATGCTTCACATAATGCTTATAAAGGTTTCTTACACGACGGCAAAACGATGTATGAATCAAGAGAATACGATATTCCCGATATCAATGACCGCATTGGCGCAGGGGATGCTTTTATGGCAAGTTTAATTTTTCAATTATCAAAAAATGCACCCCCTCAGTATGCAACCGAATTTGCAACAGCAGCAGCAGCTTTGAAACACACAATACAAGGGGATTTTAATTTGGTGAGTGAATGTGAAATCGAGGCTTTAATGAAAGGCAATACAGGAGGAAAAGTGAATCGTTAAAATTATTATTGTATAAATTATTGATTTTAAATGATTTATGTTCATTATTTTAACATAAT
>JAYTON010000239.1:0-1992 GCA_043747725.1 Saprospiraceae bacterium | reverse complement strand
TTCCTTAACAGGCAAATAACGGTTAAAGAACTGAAAGATGATTGGAAAATGGAACTCAAAAGCAGCAACTTGGAAACGGTAATAGAAGAGATGATTATGATTGCAGAAAAAAGAAATGAAAGTTTAGAAATGCTACTAACCCTTGCCTCCAGAAATACCAGAAATAACAATGCCCGTTACATCAGCAATATTATCAACGATGAGGAATACAAATTGGAACTCAATAAAATCTCGGAAGGGATTGTTTATTTGTTGGAGGCTTTAGCCATATGAGATAATACTAAGATTTGAAGTGTTTTGTTTTTTTTATTGTATATTTGTTTTGAATTGAAATGCCATTATGCCGTATATTTTCATATTAAAAATGCCTAAAATTGTCATTGCGAGGCATGAAGCAACTGAGGGGTGCATTTAACCATGAATAATATAATTTTCCATTAAAACCCACTTGATAATGAGTAAGAAAAACCTGGAAACCAAGAAAGAGAAAAGCAAAGGTCAACAACATAAGTCTGCCGACAATACATTGCTGATAACGATTGTTGAAACTTCCATTCAAAGAGACGAAACACCCAGCGTTGCCAATACTAACACAGAGTCCCCTACAATTTTAGATTATGCGGGTTTGCTCATTGCCAATAAAAAAAGACCTACTGAAAAAGGTACTATGGGCGGCGTTTTGGTTTCTGATAAAGGCGATATTTATGGGATGACTTGTTTTCATGTCGTTAAACAAAATACTACTGATTTGAATCAATTTTTACCAGAGGAATCTGTTGAAGTCATTTTGGAAGATGGCAATTCAATAGGTACTTTTAGTCAGGAGACGGCTATTTTCAATACCAAATTAGATGTTGCGCTGATAAAACTCTCAGGTAAATTTCAAAACAAACGCATTGACTCACCGACTAAATATATTGACATTACGGACGCTGATTTAGGTACTGAAGTCTATTTTTTCAATGATAGAAATAAAAAGAAAGTCAAGGGTTTTATTAGAAGAATCAATCAAAAAGGTAATTGGGAATTGGGAAAATATGAAAATGTCACTTTCGTTTCTTCAAGTATGGATGATGATAGTTGCAGACGTGTTTCTGATAAAGGCGATAGTGGTTCGTGGATGTTGAGGGTGTCGGATAATGCACTCATCGGGGTTGTGTTCGCCAATTCTGCCACCAGCACTTGGGTAATGCCATTTTCAGAAATCATCCAAGCCTATAAGAAAAAAAATATTACACTGTCCTTAAATCTCCTGCCATAATGAAGAAAATCGCCATTTTATATTTAGCTTTTTTATTTTCAGTAAAAATGTGGGCGCAACAACCGCTTGATTTCCCCATTTATAATACAGCGCTTACTTTAGCGGATAGCATTAAAGCATATAATAAAATTGAAAATCCAAGCCGTGAACAACAACTCAAAATGTACAAAATACTCGGCGATTATTTACTTGAAACAAAACAATTGATTGATATAAAATCAACCACGGATATTCAAGAGGCATTTATTGGCAACACCTTTATCAAAAAATCATTTAGAGATGAAAACTTTTGGGAATTTGGCGAGCCTATCAGTATGTCGAGTAGGGATGTGGGTATGGAATCAATGGGTGGCACGTCTGTATTGTCGAAAGTGGGGAACTTCAATGCCACTATCTTCGCCGACGCTTTTGCTAAAATCATCGTCAAGCGGTTTAAACAAGACATGAACGCTTTATTTTTTGATAAAATGAAGTCGGAAATGGATAAAAGCATTGAATTGAAAACGCTCTTTCCGAATACTTACGATGGTCTTCGTTTGATTAATGAAGATATTTATGTATTCAATCAGTACATCGAAGGTTTGCGTCAAAAAATGGAGGAAGATTTAGCCAATATATTTGCCAATACGACTGCGCTTTTAGAAACTGATAAATATGCCAAGATGTTCAAGGGCAATCAAACCGCCAGAGACTTTTTGACCACCGTATCCCAATTTACTGACGGGTTAATC
>JAYTON010000238.1:0-2566 GCA_043747725.1 Saprospiraceae bacterium | reverse complement strand
CCGCAGGTGTGGGCATCTATACAGAAAAATGATTTTATTGCCATATCTTATTTTTAATTACCGTCTTTCAACTTTTTCTTTCAACACTTCAAACCTTTTGAAACTAAACATCGGGTTTACTTTTTCTTCCTCGCCTATCAATTTTACCATCATCTCCCCTATCGCTGAACCCATTTTGTAACCGTGTCCTGAGCCGCCGCCGATTATCCAAACGTTGTCAGCGGTTGGTAATTTGTCAATAATAAAATGCGCGTCGGGAGTGTTTTCATAAGTGCAAACCCTTGATTCTATCAGTGACATACCTTTATCGGAAGGTGACTGAGGGGATAGAATCGGGAAGCGGTGGTGCATAAATTGGCGAGCCTTATCGAGCCAGCGAGGAGTCGGTTGTCGGTCGTCGCTATCGGGGTCGAAGTCATCCCCGAGCACATCTTCCGCTATTTTGAAGCCCCTGCCGGCGGCATCTGAACCGGCTGCCGGAATTCCGTACATCATCACATCTTTCCAAACGCTGCTGAAATCGCACCAGACGGGCGTTTTTTCAATAATATCACTCCCTTTTGGTACATTAAAATAGAAAACCTCTTGCCGTGTCGGACGAATTAATGCGCCTATTTCTTCGGGAAATAACTTGCCCAACCAAGAGCCACAAGCCCAAACGTATTGGTCGGCTTGCAATTTTGAACCATCGGAAAGTTGGATACCTTCTAATTTTTCGGCTTTTACGTCCCGTGGTTGTGCAGCGGCTAACTGATAAATGCCGTCTTCTTTGACAAAGCGTTCTTTCACAACATGGCAACCCATGCGCGCTAAAAGATAGCCACCATTGTTCTCTAAAACGACTTGGTTGATGTCTTCTAAATTAAAATATGGGTATTTTTTAGCGGCTTCTTTTATGGAGAATTCTTCATACTTAAAATTCAAATCATCAAAATGCTGCAAAGCGGCTTTCAATCGTGAATCATCTTGACCTATGAGATTCAATACGCCAATGGGGTGAAATATTTTCATACCGACATCTTTTTCATTTTCACGCCACAATTGCGCCGAGCGGTGCGCCATTTGAGCATATATTTTATCGGCATAAACGGAGCGAATCACGCGTGTTTCGTCGCCTGAGCTGGCGCGAGAATTGCCTGCGCCCCACGCATCTATGAGGGTGACTTTATAACCTTTTCTGAGGAGCATCAAAGCAGTCCATCCGCCAAATGCGCCTGCCCCTATCACAGCAATGTGTTGTTTCAACTTGTACATTGTAGCAAAAATAGGAAAAAAAGAATTAAATCCAAGGCTACCGACATTTTGCACCTCTGGCGCAACTTGATAGGGTATTAAGTATCGCTAATACCGAGACTTCTAATGCTAAAACCAAAGAAATAAAATAGGCATACCGCAAAGGCATAAACTAATGCTCTGAATTTTTGTTTCAATGTTTGACTCTGCATCTATCGGGCAAATCCAACCTGAGCCCGGAATTTTAATCATATCCAGACATGACTTTGGTCATTGCCTCCCCCTCAGTACTTATCTAATTTTGTCGTATTAAATGTGATTTTGTAACAATTAAAACAAAAGGAATCATGAAATTCGAAGGCAATTTGAGTACAAGAGATGTTATTATCCGCCATTTTCTCGGCATGTTTTTAATCATCGTGGGTGGCTTTTTGGGTCATTATGTCTCCCCTATTTTTTATGCACTTATCGGCATTGGTCCATTATTAATTTTTACGGCTATTTTAGCTTGGTGTCCCATTTTTGAAATGATGGGCATTGACCATGTACTCCATTCCGATCATTAATATTTGATGTCAGAAGATTAGATATTAGACAATCAGAGTATCAATTATCATTTTATTTTATCACCATTTAAATACACTCAATTATGAATCTTGTAGCTCCTGTATCAGCCATTATGACAAAAAGTCTTATCACTGTTTCGCCTGACGATCCCGTGAAGGTAGTGAAAGACATTTTTGACACCAATAAAATCCACCATATCCCAGTTGTGCGCTTGAACAAGATTGTCGGCATTATCAGCAAGAGTGATTTCTCTGCTTATTATGCGGGCATGAGTCGGCATTTTGAAGATAGGTTCATCAATGATACCTTGCTTCAACTGCATAAAGCGGAGGAAATCATGACCAAAAGATTAGCAAAAGTGGAATCTACCGACCAAATTGCCGTTGTGATTGAAGTTTTTAAAGAGAATATTTTACACGCGCTGCCCGTCGTGGATAATGACGAATTGGTGGGCATCGTGACCATCCATGACATCATTAAATTGATTTCGAGAGAAAAAATCCATGATTCGGATTACAAATCTATGTCTTAAATTCTGACATTATTGCCCCTCACTCCCAAGAGGGTATTTCATCACAAAACAAATCTCTCTTTGGGAGTGAGGGGGTAATAAAACTATGAAAACGTTCAAAAAAATAATAGTCGGAACCGATTTTTCCGAAAATGCCGCCATCGCTTTTCATTATGCCCATCATCTGGCAACTCGCTTGAAAGCTGAATTGCATGTGGTGAATGTGTATGAAATTCCAATCAATCCAGGAAGTCC
>JAYTON010000237.1:0-41325 GCA_043747725.1 Saprospiraceae bacterium | reverse complement strand
CATTCATCGAAGGGCATATTATCAATGTGACTGAAAGGGCTTTCGATGATTTCGCAGGTGCAGCAGCCGATCAAGAATTAAATAACAAGATACTGGGGTTGTAACTTACATTTTCTAACAATAAAAAAAAGTCTTTTCCAAGATTTGGAAAAGACTTTTTTTTATTGTTAGAAAATGTAAGTTACAACAGTTTTCGTATTAAAGGATTGAATCTTATAAATTTTTAAACCACTAAATTCAATTTTTTATGCCAAATTTATCCATTAAAGGTATCGAAGGAATGACGGTTTCAGACGTCGAATTAGAAGTCCAATCAGGTGCCAAATTCATTATTTTTCAGTATTGTATTTCGATTGGGATTATGACTTTTCGCCGTTCAACCGACGTTTATTTTGTTCGCGTCGGCGAATCCGCTTGGAAAAAAGGCTTGGGCTTCACAGCCATGACTTTCTTCCTCGGTTGGTGGGGTATTCCTTGGGGTTTTATTTACACACCCGCCGTTCTTTACACTAATTTAAAAGGTGGTAAAGATGTAACTGAGCGTGTGATTGAACATTTCCATGACGGTGATTCGCAATATACTGAAATGGAAGAAATAGCAGTAATAGGGTAATTTTAGTGCGCATTTTTAAATCTTGTTTTAAAAAACTTCCCGAAAGTCTTATCTTTCGGGAAGTTTTTTCATTTATAAAAATATTCACTATGATTAATTTTAAAAAAATACGTTTAATCTTACCTTTTACACTATGCATTTCTTTCATTTTACCCTTAGAAGCTCAAGAAATCTCTCAAATACTGAGGGGACGCATTATTGAAGTTGTGAGTAAGACACCAATTCCCAACGCTGTCATCATTATTAATGATACTAAGTTCTCCGCCACCGCTAATACTGAGGGGGTGTTCCAAATAGAACAAGTACCGGTAGGTCGTTATCGTTTGACGGTCAGCTCCGTTGGTTTTCAGCCCTTGATTTTGACCGATGTATTAGTCGAATCAGGAAAGGAAACGGTTTTGGAAATTGTTTTAAACACCTCAAATACGGCTTTGGATACTTTTGTGTACGTGGCGCAGTCGTCGGATAGAAGCCTTACAAGTTTTCCGTCTGTATCACTCATTGAAAAATTGCGTTTTCAATATCCGGCTACTTTTGCCGATCCAGCGCGTTATGCATCGTTCGCAGCAGGAGTAGCAACGGACAACGACCAAGCGAACAACCTCTCTATTCGGGGCATATCGCCTAATGCTCTCCAGTGGTATCTCGAAGGGGCTGAAATTGTGAACCCCAACCACCTCAGCAATGCAGGTACATTGAGCGATAGGGCTTCGGCGAATGGCGGCGGTGTGATGATATTGTCAGCGCAATTGCTTGAAAATACCACACTTTATCAGGGCTCGATGCCCCCTCAGTATGGCAATGCTTTGGCGGGTGCGCTCGATATGCGCTTGCGTAAGGGCAATGATAGCCGCCATCAAAATACGGTGCAGCTCAGTTTGATAGGTTTGGATGCTGCTACTGAAGGGTATTTTAATAAAGGGAAAAAGGCGTCTTATTTGATTAATTATCGCTATGCTACTGTGGGTTTACTCTCCAAGTTAGGTGTGCCGCTTGGGGATGAAGCCATTAATTATCAAGATTTGTCGTTTAATTTGAATTTTCCAACTCAAAAGATGGGCGAGTTCAGCATATTTGGCGTTGGCGGTGTGAGTGAAAATATATTTAAAGCCAAAAAGCCAGGAGAGTGGATTGCGGATAAAGACAGTCAAGACATCAGTTTCAAGGGACGCATGGGTGCTTTGGGCTTAAAACATCAAGTATCGTTGGGTAAAAAAATGTTTTGGCAATCTGTTTTCGTCGCTTCCGCTTTGGATGATAAGCGAAATGCCATTGGTTACAATCGTTTGGAGCAGCCTACAAAAGTGGAAACGATAGATAATACCCACGCTAAGTATTTTTTTAAAACAGAAATTAATAGCAACTTAGGCGGAAAACCCGAGCAATCACGCGCGTTTACTGAGGGGTCATTCGGCTTAATCGTCAAAGAAGAAGCGATTACTAATAATCTTATTTCTAAAATTTCGTCAAATACATCTAATAAAGTGTCTGATGGCAACGGCGTATGGTTGATTCCTTATGCAGATCTGACAGGGGAATTAAGCAACAAGTTGAATTACAAAATAGGTGTTCGAGCAGTATATTTTAGTTTTAATGAAAAGTTTTCCCTTGAACCATCTGCCATTTTGAATTATAAAACGAATAAAAATAGCTTTGTGCAATTGAATTATAGTCGTCAAAGTCAGTTGATTCAACCAGCGCTATATTTTGCTAAAAACTTGAATGGTGTGTATCTTAATCGAAATTTAGATTTTGTTAAATCAGATAATATCGGTTTGAGTTTTAATAAAAATTTCAAAAATGCTATTAGAATGAATGCCGAAGCATTCTACCAGACTTATTCCAATGTTTATTATAACAGTGACAACTCTTCATCGCTATTGGATGATTTAAATAGCTTGACGACTATTTCAAACAGTTTGGGAACGGCTCAAAGCGTTGGTTTGGCTTTGAATTCAAGTCAAAATCTACCCACCGGTTTGTTTTGGCAAGCGAATATTGCCGTTTTTGATGCTCAATGGAAAGACAAAAGCGGCGTTGAACGCAACCTGACTTACAACAGCCGCTACACTTCCAACGCTTTGCTCGGTAAAGAATGGACGCGTGGCAGCCTCCGCAACAAGTTTTTTGGCATCAGCGGACGGGCTGTACTGAGGGGGGGCTTTTATCAAAATGGCGTGCAAGTGAAAGACTATTTTCGCACTGATTTGAACGTTTATTTTAAACGAAATCGCAAAAAATGGCAATCCACTTTACAACTCGATATTCAAAACGTCACCAATCGAGAGAACGAATGGACGACCGTTTTTGACCGTTTACAAGGACGCACGATTGCTAAAAAACAATTGGGTTTGATTCCGAATTTGGCTTATAAAGTTGAATTTTAAGCCCTGAATTGAAGCGAATTAATGAATTTCACGAATTGAGATGTTGACATTTTACTAATTGTCGGAGTGACTTCTCAAGTCACTCCGACAATATTCAACGGTCTAATGTTTTATATCTAATAGTCTAATCTCTATAAAAATTACCTAAATTCTATAAAAAATGAAAATATTTAACATCATTCTCTGCATTCTTTTCATCCTCTTTGCGGTTGTTCAGTACAACGACCCTGACCCGTATATTTGGGCACCTATTTATTTGTTCGTGGCTGGGGTTTGTGGCTATGCGGCTTATGGCAAATACAACAGCCGCGTGACTTGGGTAGGCTTAATCATTATCGGTGCTTTCATGATTTCCTACATTCCTGACTTCATTGATTGGATAAAAATGGGTATGCCGAGCATCGTGGAAACCATGAAAGCAGAAAAAATTTATGTGGAATTGACAAGGGAATTTGGAGGCTTAGTTATCTGCGTAGTGACTTTGGCTTGGCAATTATATCGTAAGCAGACGTTAGATAAAACCTAAAAGCAATAAAAGAAATATCAAGTAAAATACTATACCTCAATGTCAAAAATAATTCATTATGAAAAAACAACTTGCTTTAATTTTTAGTTTTAGTTGGATTTTAAGCACCTTTTGCTCGATTTCTTATGCACAAACGCAGAAAGTTTACCTCTCTGGTACAGACAAAGACCACACTGTACAATGGGATTTTTATTGTAGCAAAGGCATGAATAGCGGCAAGTGGTCAAAAATTGCCGTACCTTCTAATTGGGAATTGCAAGGGTTTGGTCAATATAGTTATGGCACTCAAAACCGGGCAGATAGTACCAAAGCCGATGAACAAGGGCGGTATAAATACCATTTTGATGTACCCAAAACTTGGAAAAATCAACGTATTTTAATTGTTTTTGAAGGCGTGATGACAGATACAGAGGTTAAAATCAATGGCAAATCAACAGGAGACATTCATCAAGGTGGGTTTTATCAATTTCAATATGAAATAACGGATTTAGTCAAAAACGGGGATAATTTATTAGAAGTCACCGTTAATAAGGCTTCTTCAAATAGATCAATTGATGTGGCAGAACGGCATGGCGATTTTTGGACTTTTGGTGGCATTTATCGCCCTGTTTATTTAGATATCGTACCACAAAGTTTTATTCAACGCATGGCAATTGATGCTCAAGCCGATGGTCATTTTTTAGTAGATGTTTTTACATCTAAAACAACGGCAAACCAAACCCTTGAAGCGCAAGTTCAAACCTTAAATGGGCAAAATGTGGGGTCAGCTTTTTCAACTAAAATAACTGTTTTGGCAGAAAAAATAGTTTTGAAACAAGCCTTTCAAAACGTGAATCTTTGGAACGCCGAAACACCCAATTTATATCAAGTGAAACTATCTTTGAAAGAGGGTAACAGCGTGGTGCATAGCCTAACGCAACGTTTTGGTTTTCGAACAATTGAAGTTAAAAAGCATGATGGCGTTTATGTCAATGGTCAAAAAGTAATGCTTCGTGGCTCAAATCGGCATACATTTGTCCCTGAAACGGGGCGAACAACGAGTAAAGAGGTGAGTATCAACGATATAAAATTGATGCAAGAAATGAATATGAACGCTGTCCGAATGTCGCATTATCCACCAGATATTCATTTTTTAGACGCTTGTGATTCGATGGGGCTGTATGTTTTAGATGAATTGACAGGTTGGCAAAATAAATATGACACGATTCCTGGACGAAAGTTAGTAAAAGAACTCGTGGTGCGAGATGTCAACCACCCCTCAGTATTATTTTGGGATAATGGGAACGAAGGCGGTTGGAATAGAGCTTTGGATAAAGATTACGACCTTTATGACCCACAAAAACGTCTTGTTTTGCATCCGTGGGAGCGTTTCAATGGCTTTGATACAAGACATTACATTCATTATAATTATTTAACAAACTCTGTTTTGTATGATACCGATATTTTGATGCCTACTGAATTTATGCACGGTTTATTTGATGGTGGACATGGGGCAGGGCTTGATGATTTTTGGGATTTGATGCTCAAACATCCCCATTGTTCGGGTGGTTTTTTGTGGTCATTTATTGACGAAGGGGTGGTGAGAACGGATAAAAAAGGCATTATTGATGTATTTGGCAACAATGCACCCGATGGGATTTTGGGCCCACATCGAGAAAAAGAAGGCAGTTTTTATGCAATTAAAGAGATTTGGTCACCTGTTAGAATCTTAAAAACACACATACCCCTCAGTTTTGACGGCAAATTAGAAGTCGAAAATCACTATTCTTTCACGGATTTGAGTCAATGCACCTTTGAATGGCAGCTGGTTTCGTTCCCCAAACCAACCGATAAAACCTTAGATGCCATAGTGAATAAAACAGGAAAACCTTTGCCGATTAACGTTCCCGCAGGTGAAAAAGGGTATTTAAAATTGAATTTACCGAGCAATTGGACAGAAAGTGAAGCCCTATATCTGAAAGCACTCGACCCTAATGGAAAGGAACTTTTTATATGGTCGTGGGTGATTCCAACGGAAGAGGAAACACACACTAAAATTGTCTTATCCAAACCTCTTTCTTCATCAATTGAAGTAAAAGAAGTCAGTA
The DNA here is from genome assembly GCA_043747725.1 of Saprospiraceae bacterium. Lineage (GTDB taxonomy): Bacteria > Bacteroidota > Bacteroidia > Chitinophagales > Saprospiraceae > JAAFJT01. The sequence continues at coordinate 35,712 of JAYTON010000237.1, read as the reverse complement.
CTATTTTAACGATAAAATTAGGGGACATTACTTATACTTTTGATAAAAAAACAGGCTATTTGACAAAAGTAAATAATTTAAAAGGAGACATCCCTTTGTCTAACGGACCCACCTTAGCGGGTGTATCCGCCTTGACTTTAACATCATTTAAGCATTTTGCTACTGAAAATGACTATGTAGTGGAAGTAAATTATGAGAATGAAGATGTCTATTTCAAAACAAAGTGGTCATTTTCAATGGGTAAACCAGTAGAACTATCTTATGAATATGTAACAAAAAAAGGGTTTTTCAATAGAAGCGAATCTGATTTTATGGGTGTCACTTTTAATTTTCCCGAAACCAATATTACAGGTATGAAATGGTTGGGTAGAGGTCCTTATCGTGTTTGGAAAAACCGTTTGAAAGGCATGAAATATGGCGTTTGGCACAAAGCTTATAATGATGCACTGACAGGCGAAGACTTTCAATATCCAGAATTTAAAGGCTATCATTCAGATTTGAAATGGGTGGTTATTGAAACCAAAGAAGGCAATTTTACGGTCTATGCCGAAGAAGAAAATATGTTTTTGCAAATGCTTCAACCTAAAAAGTCAAAGGCGGCAAATAACGACAATGTAAGCCCAGCTTTTCCAACAGGTAATATTGGTTTTTTAAAAAGTATCAGTCCGATTGGAACAAAATTTCAAGTCGCTAATCTGATGGGTCCTCAAAGCCAAAAAAATATGATTTTGAATTATACGCCCATTCAAGGAAAATTGACATTTGATTTTTCTGTTAAAAATGGACGAAATATTGATTGAAGCCCCCCTCAGTATTTTGGGTTTTTAGCTTTTCAAAATTTCAAGCTACCAGTCAGTAAATACTCTCGCTTAGGATTGGCATAAAATGCAATAACTTGATAGTCTGTATCGAAAATATTATTGATTTTAAAATTAATATCAAGATTAGCTTTTTTAATCAAAAAACGGTGTCCGATTGTGGCATTGCCTATTGTGAAAGCATTTGTCCAAGTGCTATTATCTGATGCACCGTAGCGGCGGCTTGAAGCGGCTTGATTGTATTGAAAATAGCTTTTTTTATAGTTGAAAAAGAGAGACGCATTGCCCGTATGTATAGGCGTGTACAGGAGTTGCTTACCTTCCGAATCCGTCGAATGAGCCAATTGATAATTCAAATTAAAACGGGTATTTAAATCATTTTTATTAAAATCAAAGGTATAAAATGCCTCAAGCCCCCTTGAAAAAACGCTGCTCACATTGGATGGATGCCACAATCCATCGCTTTTGGGCGACCATTGAATCCTATCTTTTGTCAGCATCATAAAACCTGTCAGACTCATTTTTGAAGTGAAAACATTTTGTTTTATTTTAAAATCAATACCTAATTCACCATTTACCCCATTTTCTGCTTTTAAATTCGGGTTGCCTAATTGCGTCCAGTACAAATCATTCAAGGCAGGTAAGTTATAATTTTTAGAAACAGATCCCCTCAATATCCATTGGTAATGGGTGATGGGTGATGGGTAATTATTGGTTATTAGTGATTGGTTATTGGTAATGATTGAGTTGAATAAATTTTTCAAAAATCCCAAACTGAACGTGACTGGGATGAGACGATTATCTACTAACTCTTGACGGATGGCTGCACTGAAATCGGTTTTGAAAATAGCGAAATTATAGGCGGCGAAAGCGGCGAGTCGGGTGCGCTTTTGATTAATATCGAAGTTCTGAGTCAAGGCTTGATTGTGAGTCAAATTCAAGCCAAAACGCCATTGGGTTTTATTGGTCAAATCAATATTGTGTTCTACTTCTCCAATGGTTGTTTTTACTCGGTTGCGGCGGCTGTCAATCGTTGCACTTCTATACAAATTATCCTCGTCAAAGTAAGCAAAACGAGCTTTTGTAACGCTTTTTTCCTTGAAACTTGACCATTCTGCACCTATTCGGCTGTTGGCATCGGCGAGTTGCGCCTTATCATTTTGGGCTGTCATGGTGGGCGATATTTGGCGATTGTTGCGGCTTTCCCAAATATTTATTTTTAAATAATGGCTTCTTTCGGCGGTTGTTTTAGGGCTTTTTAAATTGAAAAAAAAGCTACCACTGAGGTTAAATTTTTCAAAAGCGGCATTCTGAGCGTATTGTAGTGGCTGCCTAATTTCAGCCGTATTTTTAAAGATAAATTTATTGAGTGATGCTTGATGTGAGAGTCTAAATGCGCCTGCAACTTTGCTATTGCCTGTTGAAATCGCCATATTTTCACCTAATAAACCATAACTGCCCGATAAAAAGCCTAATTCGCCATGAAAACCGCGTTTTTCTCGAATATCATTGTCCAAATAAATCGCTCCGCCTATCGCCCCACTGCCATACAATGCTGAGCTTCCCCCAAACTGCACGCCGATATGCTCGAACGCACCTGCCTCATTCAGTGGCAAATCAACCAAACCGTTCAGTGCATTTTGAATATTGAAGCCGTTCCAAACGATTGCCGTATGGCTGCTGCCTGTGCCGCGCGTAGAAACCGTCGCCAAACCGGTTCCGTAGGCTTTTATACTGAGGGGGGTGTTGGATTGAAGAAAATCTGCTAAATTATTATTTTTAAAAATGTGTAAAGTGTTGGAATCGAATTCCATACGCATTTGACCCAAAGAAAAATGATTAATCCGTTGAGAAGTGACTTCAAAATTAGGCAGCGTTTTTACTGAGTCGCTTTGAGCGACGAGTAGAGTAGGGCATAGGAAAAGGAGTAAGCGGAGCATTTTCATGGGGCAAAGATAAGGATAGTAGGCGAAATATTGACGGAGTGAATCAAAGTCACTCCGTCAATTAGCTTAATGTCAATTACCCATCCGTATCATCATCCTTTGACCACCTCTTCCGCCCGCGCCCATCAACGGATTGATAGCATATGTGAAACTTAACATCGCATAGCGACGAAGGGAAGCGGTGAATTCGTCTTGAATGTAGTTGGCGTCTGTCGTGCGGGTGAAGCCTGTATTTTTATTGAGAATATCCAAAACGGCTAATTTCAACTCACCTTTTTTATTTTTAAACAGCAATTTTGAAATGGCAGCATTCCAAATCGGGATGCTTTGATTCGCACCAAAGTTTTGCCCTGTATAAAATTGATAATTAAAATCAGAGACTAAACGCAAATTCCAAGGCAAAGTGATGTTGAAACTCGCTTCGTATTCATGCGTGAAATATGTTCGATTTAAAGAACTTTGAAGCGAATATGCAGTGTTATTGTAAGAAACCTTTGCTCCAATTGAAAAATCAAACGAATCTCGCAAGCGATAATCGAAGCGGACATTGTTGGAGGAGGTCAAGCGTTTGGTAATATTTTCAGCTTGATTGACAAGGCTGATACCCCGATTGTAGCTGGTATTATCATTAAAACTAAACCGCCATTTGGGATTAATTGGGAAATTATAACCCACAAAACCATTCGTGCTAAAAGCATCTTTCACATTCACCGGGCGCGTGATGCGAACAAAATTGCGGGTCACGACTTGCTCATTCACGATTTTATCAAGGGTATAATTGAAATTGAAATTGCCAAAAAAGCTGTGCATATTGGCTTGATTAAAATTATTATAGCGCAAACGGACTCGGTGATTGTATTCAGGATTCAATGCCGGATTGCCTTGATAAATATTCAAAGGGTCGGAATTGTCGCTAATCGGTTGCAATTGGTCAATACTCGGCTCTTTTACGTCCGTATCATAATCCAAACCGATGCGTTGGCTGCTCGTAAATTCATAGCTAAAACGGGCAGTCGGGAGGAAATTTCTAAAGGGGTTAGGCTTGGTTTCAGTATTTTTAGTCACGTTCAGACCCCTCAGTAATGACTCTTGATATTGCACGCCCGTTGAAAAATTGATTTCTTTTTTAGTATATCTCAGGTTAATACCGCCTCTGTGATAAATGAAATCATTGTTAAAAACATTGCTCAAAGTAGAATTAAAATAATGCTCGCCGTTGCGAATCGTATCCACTTTGCGGTCAGCATCGTTGTTGGTTTTTTTATAAGAATATGTAAATTCTAAAAACGTGCGCTTGGCAATCGGCTCGGTATAGGTGAGCGAAGTGCCGTAATTGTTGCGATCATTAACGCGGTCGTCGGTTTGGAGGGTCGAATCTCGGCGGATTAAATTGGAGGTGCCGGTGTCAGTATCATAAAAATCATTCACCGCATTCAAATCATTATTTTGCTTGCTTTGCCCTTGATTATAGTTGAAATTAGCGGTCAAAGTGCGTCCTTTTTTCTGAAACCGATGCCTCCACAAAAGGGTATTGTTGAGATTCATGCCCGACCCCTCAGTAAAATTGAATCTATTCCCAAAGTTTTCAAGCAATTTAGCGGCATTGGAAGTGCTCGTAAGGCTTTTAGAAGTGGATGTATTGGTTGTAATTGAAAAAGAAGAAGTCAACTTTAAAGTATTAAAAGAATCCAATTTATGATCGAGTACGAGGTTGAGTCGGTGGTTGTCATTCAGCGATTTACTGTTGGATTGGCTGTTGGTATAGTAAGTTCTGTTGGGTAAAAAGTTTTGCCTGTCGGTTGTTTTATCAGAGGTTTTATCTGAATTATTATAGAAATAATTGGCATTAATCTCCGTTTTAGGGGTCAATTGTTTATTAAAATTTACACCACCTGCCCATGTAGTTGTAAAACCCGAATTACGCCCAAAGTCCAAAGGCACTGAATTATTATCGCCATTAATTTCCACACGCACCGCGCCACCGCCAGCCATCCGTTGCGACATGCCCGTATAACTCGAATAATCTTCAAAACTAAAGCCTTGTTTGTTGATATTATTGCCCAATCCAAGTACGGAAAGTTGTTGCCCTTTTGAAAATTTATTGATGCCGCCTTTTAAAGTATAGCGATTGTCAGTACCGGCTCCAGCTGTAATATTGCCGAACGTGCCTTTACTGTATTCCTCTTTAAGTTCAAAATTGATGGTTTTATCGCGTTGCCCATCGTCCACGCCTGAAAATTCGGCTTGGTCGCTTTTTTTATCAAAAATCTGTACTTTTTTAATCGCTCCGGCGGGTAGGTTTTGGGTGGCAATTTTAGGGTCATTGCTGAAAAACTTTTTACCATTCACAAATACTTGCTTCACTTGCTCGCCTTGCGCTTTCACGTTGCCGTCTTTATCCACCTCTACGCCAGGGAGTTTTTTCAATAGGTCTTCACCCGTTGCATTGGGTTGCACTCTAAATGCTGCCGCATCAAATTCGGTCGTATCATTTTTAAACGTCACGGCATTGCGTTGTCCTGTTACAAGAGCCGCATCGAGCATTTTACTAAGGGATACCATGCGAATCGCTCCTACATTAAGGGTTTCTGCCTTGAAATCCTTTGGAATATCTTGTAAAAACGGCTCATCGCCTACATACGTTATGCGCAAAGTATAAGCTGTACCAAAGGGTATATTTTTCAATTTGAATACCCCCTCAGTATTGGAGCGTGAAAAATTGATTAAAGACGAATCAGATGAGTTGAGTAATACGCAGGCTGCACTTTCAAGCGGTTTGCCGCCGCTATCCACGACTACGCCTGTCACGGTAAATTTTTGAGCGAATATAATGAGGGTCAATAGATTGGCAAGGAGTGTAATGGTTATTTTTTTCATGGTCAATGATATTATTTATGCAGATTTATACAGAAAATTAAATAAACCTATAAGGTTTTCAAAACCTTATAGGTTTGTAACTTTATGAAAATTACATGTTTTAGAAATAAAGAAAATATAAATACGCTGATGGTTGCTTTTGAGGAGACGAAAATACGATATAAGGAAGGGAAAGTAGGTTAAAACAGATAAGAGTAAGGTTAAAAAAGGTTAATGTATTGTAAGTTAGCCCCCTGCCCCAAAGGGCAGGGGGCTAAAATTTATTCTGTCAAAAACTCAATGGTTGTAATACTCATCAAAGGTTTGCCTTCATTTTTCGGATTTTTAAAGACAAAATAGAGCTTTTGCAGTCCTGAAACTGTTTTTGTTAATCTGACTTTAACAGGGGCAGTCATGGGTTCAAAAATTGACATTTCACCCAATAAAGTGCCCGTTGGAGAGCCAACTCTGATTTCTGTTTTACCTCCGGCAGTCGAACCCGGTCGGACGCCTTCCATAATACTGAGTGCTTTGATGCCAGTCATATCAATATCATTAAATGAAATATAGCTGCCATCTTCTGTAGCAACGGCTATGTCACCGCCTGCCTCGGGTACATTAAATTTGCTCATGGCTTTTTTATCATCAAAATCTATTGCTTTCATTTTAGGACTTCGCAAGGCAAGGGTTTGAGAATTCGTCAAAGGACCTATATCATTGCCGCCTTTATCGGTATAAGTGGCTTGAATGAGATAGGCACCGTCCTTTTTACCCATGTGCGCCAAAGGCTCGTATTTGCCTGATACGGGAAGCGAAGTTTGTACTTGTTTATCTTTCAACGATAAAATATAATCAGCCATGTCTTTAGCATCCGAATTGGATATTTGTGGATGGGCTGCCATCGCTTGCTCACCCCAAACGCCACCACCACCATTGATGATTTTAGTCGCTAAAAGAGTAATATTAGCTGCGCTTCGTTGATATTTTGTAGCAATATTTAAAAATGCGGGACCCACTGATTTCTTATCCATCGAATGACAGGCTTTGCAATCGCTTAACTCCATTAAGCGTTTGCCGACTGCGAAGACCGAATTGCCTTTATGCCCTTGTTCAATCACCGTTTTATCAAAGCCTTCCAAATAGTTGATATTCACCACAACATCGGTTGGATTAATGCCTTTTTTTATTTTACCGTCTTCATTATCGGTAACATTTACCTTGTATTTGATAGGTTTTTTATCAAAATAGAAAGTTTTATTGCCTTTTAATGCTATATCCACTTTGGGCTCGGTATTACCAGCTTTGATTCTAACGGTTTGAGTTACTGCATTTCCAGCCACATCTTTTACTGTCAAAACGACATCATAAATGCCCGCTTTTTGAAAAGTGAACGTCGGATTGGCTTCAGTACTGAGGGGTAGCCCTTCGCCAAATTTCCATGAATAAGTCAAGACATCTTTATCATAATCCATCGTACCTGCCGAAGAAAATGCAATGGTAAGTGGCAAAGCACCATTCTTTTTATTAGAACTAACCTTCGCCACAGGGCGACGATTGCCTGGATTAAATTCTATTTTAGATAAAACAGCTTCTTCATTTTGGGCAAACCAATTCAAACCATAATCCAACACATATAAATGACCTTCTTTTGAAAACGCCATATCCATCGGGTGATTGAATTTAGAATTAGGCATAAATGATTCCATGCCTTTATAATTGCCCTCTTTATCCATGCTCACGGGTATAATCCAATCACGCATCCATTCGTAAGCGAAGAATTTTCCATCGTAATATTTTGGAAATTTCTTTGGGTCATTTAAATAATCGTCGTAATGATAAACGGGACCTGCCATCGGATTAGCACCGCCTTTCACGACCATTGGAAACTCTTTAGAATCGCCGTAGCCATACCAAATCCATGCTTTTTGAGTGGGCGGTAAGTCAACCAAACCTGTATTATTGGGTGAATTATTAATCGGTTTTTCAGGATTAAACTTTGGATTCGATACCTTTTTCTCAAAATCGTATTGATTATAAGCAAAATTATTGCCTGTAAACATGGGCCAACCGAAGAATCCTGCTTTGCGCGCTTGGTTGAGTTCGACTATGCCATCGGGTCCTCTATCGGGATTGGCTTTACCCGCATCAGGTCCCACATCACCCCAATAAAGATAGCCGTTGCGCTTATCAACGGCAATTCTATATGGGTTTCTACAGCCCATCACGTATATTTCAGCACGTGTTTTCCCTGTTCCTTCAGGGAATAAATTGCCTTTTGGAATGGTGTAAGAACCATTGTCGGTCGGCTTTATTCTTAAAATTTTACCCCTCAAATCATTGGTATTACCTGACGACCGCAAGGCATCCCAACCCTCTCTGCCCTTGCCAAAATCAATCGGTGCATAACCATCGGAAGCAAACGGATTGGTATCATCGCCGCTTGACAAAAACAAATTGCCCTCACCATCCCAATCAATAGAGCCGCCTGTATGACAACATTCTATGCGCTTAACAGGGAAGCGCAAAACCACTTTTTCAGAAGTCATCACCACCGTATCTTTTTCATTGTCATAGACAAAACGGGAAAGAAATTGGTCTTTTGTATCTTCTCTCGTTTCATTTGGTGTATAAAACAAGTAAATCCAATTGTTTTTTTCAAATTGAGGGTCAACACCCACGCCCATTAAACCATATTCAAACTTAGTATAAACAGGCATCCGCGCCACTACTTTGGTGACATTATTCTGAGGATTCCACATTTTCAAAAGCCCTTTTCTTTCAGCAAAAATGACTTTGCCATTGGGCATAATTGCTAATTCAGTCGGCTCATCGAGGTTATCAATCAAAATGGTGCGCTCAAAACGGTTCTCTTCGGGTGGCATCATGGAGTGCGCTTTTGAGTAATCCAATTTATCAGCCATCGCCCATTTCAAACCGCCCCAATAGTGTTCCATCATCAAAGGCTCGCTGAAAGATTCGTCAGTATGACCGAAATTGGTATAAAATGACTTACCACCATCGTATTCATGATACCAAGCCATGGGGTGAAAATCTCCCATTTTACCCTCTTTATAACTGCTCTCTACTACTTTTACTAAGAAATGCAGTTTATCTTTCTGCAAAGATTTAAAATTATAAAATTCATCTTTTCGCTCAAAGGTTTCTGGTAAATGTGCCGTAGCAGGAAACGCTTTATCCAGCGTCACCATTTTACCGTTTTGAACATTCGGATTGCCTGGATGCCCATTAAAATAACCGCCCATCAGCTCGTTATACCATGTCCAATCATATTCGGTATCGCTGGCTGCATGGATGCCGACAAAGCCGCCACCCGCTTGAATGTATCGCTCAAAATGGGCTTGTTGGGCAGGATTAAGCACATCGCCCGTCGTATTGAGCCAAATGACGGCACTGTAATTTTTAAGATTATCTTCATTGAATTTATCAGAATTTGTAGTGGTATCTACCGTAAATCCTTGTTTTTTACTCAATTCAAAGAAGAATTTTTCTCCTGCTGCAATTGAATTATGGTGAAATCCAGCGGTTTTTGAAAAAACTAAAACCCGTTTTTGAGCAAAGGCTTCATTGCAAAGCAGCAATAAAAAAAGGAAGGAGAGAATGTGATTTTTCACGTTAGTCAATTTTTTTAATGAATATTTAGTATAAATTATGCTGAAATACTGAGGGGTCATAAACCGCAAGCCGTAAATATCTAAAATCTACATATCTAAAGTCTAACTAAGCAACTATTTCAGGATTTGTAACAAAATTCAAAAATGAATTAATAGTAGATTTGTAGCGTGTTGAATCGATTTGATATAGAAAAGCCCCTTTTTTAGAGTTGCCTTTTTGCTTTTCTTTCAATTTCACGAGCAAGTTGGTGGACATTATTTTACGGCTGAAATTGCGCTTATCCATGTCAGTGCCATATATCGCTTCATAAAGTTTTTGAAGTTGCGGAATTGTGAATTTTTCAGGCAATAATTCAAAACCGATGGGGTGAAAAGCCGCTTTGTACCGCAGTCTTTCAACTGCCATATCCACCATTTCGCTGTGGTCAAAAAGCAATTCGGGCAAAGCGTTCATCGAAAACCATTGAGCATCATATATATGCGAAATCCGTGTTTCATAATCAGGCACATTAATCAATGCAAAATAGGCGATAGAAACTGTTCGTTCAATAGGGTCGCGTGTAGGTTCGCCGAAAGCGCTTACTTGTTCGAGATACACCTCTGTTAAGCCCGTCAATTCAAAAAGAATCCGATCGGCTGACTCTTGCAGCGTTTCGTTAGGGCGTAGCCAACCGCCCATGAGTGACCACGTTTCCTTATCGGATTCGACGCCTCTTTTGACCAGTAAAAGTTTCAATACCTCGCCGTCAAATCCAAAAATAATGGAGTCAAGAGCCACCAAACATTTCGTTTGTTGTTTATAAAGCTCTAAAATTTGCATTTTCATGATGTCTAATGTTGATTGTTTTTAGTGTTAAAAAATCTAAAATTTGGTTTAATTTCGCTTTAATAGCAATTTACGAATTTACAAATTTTTGTAGTTTATGTATTAATATTTACTAAAATTGTCAAAATAGAGTATAAAAAAAGTTATAAGTGGGTTGATTTCAGTGATTAATTGCAATTATTTTAATGATTTTTAACAAATTTTTAGGAATTTAGAAAAAAAAGATTTAGTATTGCAATAATAAATGTCAATCATACACTTATTATTAAATTGCATTAAAATAGCCCTTCTCAGGGCATGTTTTTTTTTAAACAAAATTAATTGTCAAATCTACATTTAATCTTTTAAAAAAAAGTATTCTATAGATAAATTCTATAATAATTCAATCGAGCTTTTGCGTCAGCTTTGAAAATGGAGGAATAAGAGCGAGGTGAATATTCAACATTACTTTAGTTAGTAAATTTTTTTTCATACATTCTCAGTTTGAGCTTATAGCCTTGCCAACCTAACCGTTTGCAAGGCTTTTTTAATATTTTGCCCCCTCAGTATCAGACGTCTTTTTATTCATTTAAACGCTTGATTTCTTCTTCAAAATCTTTCAAAATAGCTTGTTTGGCTTCTATTTGTAGTTGGTTTTCTCTAAATTTCTCAAATTCTTTCAAGGCAATGTCTTCTGCTAATTTGGCAGAAATACGCCCCGCATCCATCAAAATATCTCTTTCATTGATGGTCAAAATATCGTGCAATTTTTTCAACCAATCTTTCATATACATGACTTTTTGCTGCATGGCTTGCGCTTCAGCGAAGATAAGATATTGTTCGACGAGGATATTGAGGTGTTTGAGTTCATTTTCTGAAAGGTAATTTTTAGCAGTTGTGACATCATTTTTCCGAATTTTTACGCCTGACCAAGTGGTCAAACCCATGTTTGGTTTTTCAGAATCGGCACGCGTGGCGATGATTTCAGCAGCCGTATGGTTATGTACTGCCCAATGAAATTTGTTTTGAATGATAGCAAAAAACTGTCGTGTGGTGTCAGCATCAGTGCTATAATCTACGCTTGTTTGAAAAATCTCCTTCACTTTTTGATAAAAATTGCGCTCCGATGTGCGAATATCGCGGATGCGCAGCATAAGTTCCTCGAAATAATTGGGACGATTGCCTTTCATTCTTTCATCATCGAGGGTAAATCCTTTGATAAGATATTCTTTTAAACGCTTGGTTGCCCAGATGCGAAATTGCGTACCTCTATGCGATTTGACGCGGTAGCCAACCGAAATAATAACATCTAAATTGAAGAGTTTAATCCGATAGTTTTTACCATCGGCGGCAGTTGTCAAGGATTCTTTGACAACTGCATTTTCATCCAATTCACCCTCTTGAAAGATGTTTTTGATGTGTAAACTCACATTTTGCTTTGTTGTTTGAAACAATTCTACCATCTGAGCCTGTGAAAGCCAAGTGGTTTCACCCTCAAAATGGACGTCAATTTTCGTTTGACCGTCTTCGGTTTGATAAATTATAATTTCCGAGTTTTCCATATAAATGCCCAATTAATGCCATTTTTTAACAAAATCCTTAGCAAAATAAGTCGCTATCAAGTCTGCACCCGCTCTTTTAATGGAGGTCATAATCTCTGCAACCGCTCGTTCTTCATCCAGCCAACCCATTTTAGCTGCCGCTTTCACCATTGCATATTCGCCTGAAACATGATACGCGGCAACAGGCACATCTACCGCATTTTTTACATCTCTAATAATATCAAGATACGATAGTGCAGGCTTCACCATCACAATATCAGCCCCTTCTTCTATGTCCATGAGTGTCTCTTTAATTGCCTCAATGCGGTTTGCTGGATTCATTTGATATGTTTTTTTATCGCCAAACCCAGGCGCTGAATCAAGGGCATCGCGGAAGGGTCCATAAAAACAAGACGCATATTTAGCCGAGTAGGCGAGGATGCCCGTTTGGGATAACCCCTCAGTCTCAAGGGCTTGCCGAATTGCCCCGATGCGCCCATCCATCATATCGCTCGGTGCTACTAAATCCGCTCCTGCGAGGGCGTGGGAAACTGACATTTGAGCCAGTAAATCCACCGTTTTATCGTTCACAATTTCAAAATTTTCAACGATGCCATCGTGCCCATACATGGAATACGGGTCGAGCGCAACGTCCGTCATAATGCACATTTCAGGCACGGCGTTTTTAATGGCTCGGATAGCGCGTTGCATCAACCCCTCAGTATTGAGGGCTTCTTTGCCCGCATTATCCTTCAATTCATCAGGCACTTTGACAAAAAGCAAAACGGATTTTAAACCCATTTGCCAAAGTTCTTTAGCTTCTTTGACTGCTAAATCCAAGGAAAAACGGTAGTAATTCGGCATGGAAGCAATCATCTCCTTCACATTTGAGCCTTCAACGATGAACATCGGCACGATGAAATCATTGGGCGAAAGGGTGGTTTCTTGAACCAAGCGGCGGATAGCATCCGAGCGGCGAAGTATGCGGTTTCTACGAATCATAGTGGTAGTAATTGTAGCACGGAACTGAAGTTCCGCTTTTTATTTTTTATCATTAAATACTCTTTCAATCATTTGAATCAACGACTCAATCGTCGGTTTTTCAGCCGTAAAAATAGCCTTTATCCCTGTCTTTTCCTTGATATAGTTGGCAGTAGTTGCGCCGAGGGTAAAAACAATGGTTGAATTCTCTAATTTATTCTGCATTAAAAAAGCATCGGCGGCACTTAAACTAAAGAACACAACAGCATCCAATGTTACTAAGTTGTCAATGCGAACAGCGTTAAGCAGGAGGGAGTGCTTCACTGTTTCATAAACGACTATTTTCTTTAAAAAAACACCATTTTCTATTAAAATATTAGGTAGAATGGGTAAACTTAGATTGCCACAAATAAAATGTACCCCCTCAGTAAGATAGGTTTTTTCAAGCATTAAACGAGCAAGCGGCTCGGCTGCGTGAGCGGATAAAGTAGGCGAGTAGCCATATTTCTCCAACACATTTTTCGTTTCGCCCGATGTAGAGAAGATTTTTATAGAATTAGGAAGGGCAATATGATGGTCATTTAAAACATCAAAAAATATCCGAACGGCGTGTTGACTCGTGAAAACAAGGTTTTTAAAATGGGGTAATTGATTTAAAATAATATCCTTTGCATTTGGTAAAGTATTGATTGTCAATAAATTATGTTCAATGACTTCAAATCCGGCGGTTGTCAGCTTTTGTTTGTGAATATCGTCTATTGTGCGAGTAAAGAGTATTGTGGGCATTATTAAAACAATAAATTCTGTTTATTTTCTTATTTTTGTAGAAAATACTTTCAAATGGATAATTACGCAGATTATATTGAAATCAATCCTGAAATTCGATTTGGCAAACCTTGTGTCAAAGGAACGCGCATTACTGTCTATGATGTTTTAGGCTGGTTAGCTGCCGATATGACCACTGCCCAAATAATTAAAGATTTTCCCGAACTCAATACCCTTCAAATTCGGGCATGTTTGGCTTATGCTGCTCAGAAAGAACGTAAAGCTCGTATCGCCGCATGACACTCCTTTTCGATGCCAATATTTCATTTCGGATAGTCAAAAAACTTCAAAAAGACTTTCCAAACTGCCTCCACGTTAGTCGGACTGGGATGGATTTACCTATAACTGATAAAATGATATGGCAATTTGCTAAAAACAATTCTTCTATCATTGTTACGCACGATGAAGATTTTTATGAATTATCCAATCTTTATGGTTCTCCGCCAAAGGTTATTTGGTTAAGATTTGGTACCCCACCTACTCATGTAGTTGTACAAAAATTGTTAAAACACAAAAAGGATATTGAAACTCTTTACCTTGATTCTAATATTGATTTGTTAGAAGTTTATTAAAATATATGCCATTATTATTTTATTTACGAAAACAGAGACACCACATCATCCCTCGTCAAAGCCTTCACAAAGCCCGATTCGACGTGAACAATATCCTTAGCCAACGCTTTTTTCTTATCTTGAAGTTGTAATATTTTCTCTTCAACAGTGTCTTTGCAAATCATTTTGTAAGCAAAAACGGGTTTTTCCTGCCCGATTCGGTGCGTGCGGTCAATCGCTTGCGCTTCAACTGCGGGATTCCACCAAGGGTCAACGATATAGACATAATCCGCTGCGGTCAGGTTCAAGCCCACGCCGCCCGCTTTGAGGCTCATTAAAAATACACGGACAGAGTCATTATTTTGGAAATTCTCTACGCGCTCCTGCCTATCAGTTGTCTGCCCATCAAGGTATTCGTATGGGATATGCAATTTTTCCAATTCCTTTTTAATCAAATCTAACATGCCCAAAAATTGTGAAAAAACGAGGATTTTATGCCGCCCGCTGTCCTCTTGAATGCGTGGAATCAGCTCGGCAATCTTCACCGATTCATGCCCATAATCCTCTTTATCGCTCAAAAGTGAAGGCGAATCGCATATTTGACGCAATTTCATCAAGCCTTCTAAAATATACATACCTGCATTGCCTATCCCCTCAGTATCAATCCTGCCTAACACCATATCACGGTATTTATCTTTAAAACCATCGTAAACACGGCGTTGGTGCTTGTCCATTTCGCAATAAATGACCGACTCAACCTTCTCTGGTAACTCCTTCGCCACCTCGTCTTTCGTTCTTCTTAAAATAAAAGGATAGACCAATTTCCGCAATTGAGCAGTGGCATTGGCATCTTTTTCACGGTCAATAAGGTTGGAAAATTCTCTTTTGAAAAATTCAATATTGCCCAACATGCCCGGATTTAAAAAATCCATTTGAGAATATAAATCAAAGACATTGTTCTCAATCGGCGTGCCCGTGAGCGTGAGGCGATTGTCCGCTTTTAAGAGTTTGACGGCTTTTGAAACCAGTGCATCGGGGTTTTTAATGGCTTGAGATTCATCTAAAATGATATAATTAAAATCCATTTCTCTCAAATCGGTAATATCCGAACGCATCGCCCCGTAAGTCGTAATGGTGAGTGCATGTTTTTTTATTTCAGATTGTAAAGCCTTGCGTTGGGGTCCATAATAGACTAAAATGGACAGTTCGGGCGCAAATTTTTCACATTCTTTTTGCCAATTGAAAACGAGGGATTTGGGTACGACGACTAAATTAGGCTTATTTTTCAATTCCACTTGTTTCTGTAAAAACGTAATGGCTTGCACTGTTTTACCTAAGCCCATATCATCCGCTAAGATGCCGCCCCAACCAAATTCATCTAAGAAATTTAACCAATTATAGCCCGATTGTTGATACCCCCTCAGTACAGCGGTCGAATTTTTAGGCAGTGGGAGGTCTTGAATGGATTCAAAATTGCGCAAGCGATTGCGCTTATCCATCAATTTATATAGCGTTTCGTTGTCGTCAATTTCATTATACAACTCATCAATCAAAGGAATATGGAACTGCGACAGGCGCAATTTTTCACCTTTAATATCACCCATTTTGAGCATAGCGGCGTATTTTTCAATCCATTCTTGCGGTAAAATGCCGAGCGTACCATCGCCGAGTCGGATATAATGTTGCCGATTAAAAATGGCTTTTCGCACATCTTTTAAGCTCACAGACTGCTCACCGAAACTAATTTTTACCTCCAAATCGAACCAATCAATGCCTGAACTGGCTCGAATATTCATCTTCGCGCGGTTCGGATTATACTTCAATTTTTTCAATTGAGCAAAGCCCAAAACCTCTATACCTTCCGCTTTTATTTTTTCAAACGCCGTGAAAAACCACTCATTTTCAAAGAGCTGATTGATATTGAGGTTAAAAGAAGCGGGATTTTGAATGGCTTGTGTTTCAAAATTCGGATGCAGTTTTTGAACAAAATCACGCACCGTTGCCTCCCGTTCATCGTTGCGATATACGAGTGCCATTTCATCTTCTTCCTTGACAAAAACCATTTGTTTCAGCCGATTATTCATCTCAAATTCCTTCACTTCGCCGTCATAATCGTAGGTAAAAGCAGGTGTTAAAGTCAGGGCATCTTCGGATTCAGTGAGGTAAATTTTAGGGTTAAAAATAGCTTCCCCTTCAGTCAAATCAACAGGTACATTCAGTTCAATGTTGTGATAATCCATCAAAGGCAAGGCGAAATCCGATAAAAACCCAGATAATTCAGACTTTTTAATGCGAATGACGTTGGTTTTATCATAAAAATCCAAAGTCCGCACAGCTTTATCATCCAACAAAATCAGGCCTTTAGTTGACTCATACATCCAATCGCCTTTGCGGCGAAGCGGCATAAATTCCTCCATCGTCTCCTCATCATTCAAGCGAATTTTAGGATGCAAAACATAGAAATTTTTCTCTTCATCCAATGAAAATTCAACACTCGCGTGACCCCTCAGTATATTGGTCAAATACAAGTCGCCGTGCTTCAAACTATCGCCACTATCGTGGCTATAATGCTTATAAACTTTTTTATCGGGTAGGATTTTGAAAATAGCAGTCAATGATTCGCCAACCAACCGGCGAAGGGATTGCAATTGCTCTTCAGTTGTGAAATTATGGGAATATAAATGCCAATTTCCCCTCAATTCGGGATGCAATTGAATCATGCGTTTGGTCAAACCTTCCATTTGTAGGTTTTTGATATGCCGCATAAGTTCCGCATCATCATGGTCGAGCGACGCCAATTCATCCAAAGTAAAATTGCGAAAATTGACGTTCACCTCTTGAAGTCGTCCGGCTAATTTCTCTTTTTTCCACTTCGCCTGAACCACGCCGAGTTTGAAATTGACCAAAGTCTGCTTATCCTCTTCCACTACAAACGGGTTGTAAGCATTGTAGCGCACATCTTCGCTTCGGTTAATATTGTCAAATTTGAAAACATATACAAAAACGAATTTATCGTCTTCATCTATACCTTTATATATATCTGTACCATTTTCCGCACCATTTTCAACTTTTGCTGGAGCAAAAACCTTCTGCCGCAAGCCTTTCCAATCCTGCGCTGCATTGAGTTTTGAAAGCCCTGCATCTTTCGGTTTTACAGTAATGCTACCATTTAAAATATCAAAATTGAAAAGTTTAGATACTTTTTCATCAGCCACATCATAGCCATATTCAGCCAATTGCCGCGCCTTTTCAAAGTCCAATTTTTGAATATTGAGAAAAGGTGTAGTGCCAAACGTGCGCCCGAGATTGACAAAAGCGGCTATTTTATGGCTGCACAGCTTAGAAAAACGTTGATCGCAGGTACAAACCGTTTGATATTGACCATATTTACCGCCTATTTCAACTACAAAGTCCTTGACTTGATACACGACTCGCTCTTTATCATAAGATTTGAGTTTGACCGCCGATTTCAAGTTCGCCAAATGCACCCCCTCAGTATAAGCCTTGAATTCGCTGTTTTTTTGTAAAAATTTAGTATCAATCGGCTCATTTTCAATCACCTCATTTTTAGGATTGAAACTATCCTTTAAAACTTCTGCCTTCAAATGCATCAAACTCGCAATTTGGTGTTTACACAAACCACCGCCATCAAATTTGCAATTGCATTGAGCGTAAATGGTCGCTTTATCATAATCATGAACCGTCACACGGTACTGCGTACTCCAATTGGTATCACTTTGGACGCGGTAAGTTGCCTTGGATTTGTCCATATCCAAGCGAATCAACTCCAAACGCCCACGTGTATAGATGCTTTGTCCTCTGTTAAAAACCGTAGAGCCAGCCATGCGGCTAATGTATGTTTGAATAAATTGACCCATATTAGATTTTGCGGCGTATTTATTTGCCGTGCTGTTGAAACGGCGAATTGTACGCGCCGAAATAAAAACGGATTAAAAAACCCGCAAAACTAAAGGTTTTTAAGATTAATTTTACTTAAAAAATTAAATTTCTAAATGGGAATTTATGTTTCGGAAAAAGTATGTACGAATTTTTTATTAGAATCAGGATTGTTTGGATTTTGGAGAATTTAATTAGGATTTTTTCAAGTAAAATAATCCTATTAAATCTTTCAAGATCTTAAAAATCTTGATTTTATAATTTTAAAAATTTTAATTGTCAAATTGACACTTAATTAAAAAAACGAATTAACTTTGCCTTATTCTTAAAAAACAAAACGAAAAATCGCTAAATTATTACTTTGCTTTATAAAAAACTGACTAACAAATTATGAAGAAACAAATACTTTGTGTAATATTTATTTTTACATTTTTTACGCAATCGCAATCTCAAAATAAACCTCAACCCACAAGAGGTAACAAACCTATTATTTTCAGAATCAGTTTGATAATACATTTTTTTAATCGCGCTAAAATGGAACAGATTGCTTCGCTATGCTCGCAATGACGGGCTCGGGTAGTGGAACAGATTACTTCGCTTCGCTCGCAATGACAGACAGACAATGAAATATCTTTTAGGTTTCGACATAGGCAGTTCCTCCGTAAAAGCCGCTTTGCTTTATGCAGAGACGGGCGAAACGGTGGCGTCCGCTACTTCAACAAAGACTGAATTGCCCATGATTGCCTTGCAAACAGGCTGGGCGGAACAAGACCCCGACATGTGGTGGCAAGAAGCCATTAAAGCGATGAAAATACTGAGGGGTCGGTATAAATTTGATAAAACGGAAGTGGGGGCAATTGGTATTTCCTATCAGATGCACGGCTTAGTTTTAGTTGATAAAAATCAAAATGCCTTGAGAAATGCCATTATTTGGTGTGATAGCCGTGCGGTGGAAATTGGCAATAAAGCCTTTAAAAAGTTAGGAGAAAAATACTGTTTGAAGCATTATCTCAACTCACCAGGCAATTTTACCGCTTCAAAATTGCGTTGGGTGATCGAAAATGAGCCGCATATTTTTGAGAAAGTAGATAAAATGATGTTGCCCGGGGATTATATCGCCATGCGGATGTCGGGCGATGTGCGGACAACCGTTTCAGGCTTATCGGAAGGCATTTTATGGGATTTTAAAAAGCATAAAATCGCTTCAAATTTGTTAGATAATTATGATATCAATGAAGAGGTCATTCCAAAAATCGTTGATACTTTTTCAAATCAAGGCGCATTATCCAAGCAAGCTGCTAAGGAATTGGGCTTAAAAGAAGGCATATTAATTACTTATCGAGCGGGCGATCAACCGAATAATGCGTTCTCACTCAATGTCTTGAATCCGGGCGAAGTAGCGGCTACGGCTGGCACTTCGGGCGTGGTGTATGGCATCAATAAAAAGTCTGAATTTGATAAAAAATCAAGGGTGAATAGCTTTGTTCATGTCAATCATACGGAAGATACGCCTCGAAATGGGGTATTGCTCTGCGTCAATGGCACGGGTATTTTGAACTCATGGTTGCGCCGAACAGTCGGTAATTTTACCTACGAACAGATGAATACTGAGGGGTCTAAAACGCCCGTCGGTGCAGAGGGCTTGACATTCCTACCTTTTGGCAATGGTGCAGAGCGAATTTTAGAAAATAAGCCGTCAGATGCAGGTTTATACGGGTTGAATTTTAATAGACATCAGCAAGGGCATATGTTCAGAGCAGCACAAGAGGGCATCGTTTATGCCTTGCAATATGGCTTAGAAATTATGCAAAAAATGGGCGTTGAAACCCAAACCGTTCGGGCAGGAAATGCCAATATGTTCCTCAGCCCCTTGTTCCGAGAAGCCTTTGCGAATACCACAGGCACGACCATTGAATTGTACAATACGGATGGGGCAACGGGTGCTGCACGTGGGGCAGGTGTGGGCGTTGGTTTTTATAAAAATTTCAATGAAGCCTTTATTGGTTTAAATAAAATTGAAACCGTTGAGCCTCAAAAGGCTTTGCAAGCGACTTATACTGAGGGGTATGAAAAATGGTTGAAAATATTGAAGCAAACGATGAATTTATAAAAAATGAAAAACTATATTTTCTCCATATCCATAGTCCTTGCGGTGGTCATTTCGATGATTTTTCCGCATTATTTCATTGAAATTGGTGGTTTCCAGCTTAAAAAACTCATTATTCCTTTGTTGCAAGTCATCATGTTTGGTATGGGAGCAACGATGCATTTTCAGGATTTTAAGAATGTTTTATTGATGCCGAAAGCCGTTTTTGTAGGCTTGTTGTGTCAATTTACGATTATGCCATTTCTCGGTTATGGCTTGGCAATGAGTTTTAATTTTCCGCCAGAAATAGCGGCAGGGATTATATTGGTCGGTTGCTCGCCGAGTGGTTTGGCGTCGAATGTGATGTCTTATATTGCGAAAGCAAATGTGCCTTTGTCCATCACCATCACCACTTTTGCGACGCTGCTGGCACCGATATTGACGCCTTTTTTGATGAAAACTTTGGGCGGTCAATTTATCGATATTCAGTTTTGGTCAATGGTTTTTGATATTTTAAAAATGGTCATTTTGCCTATTATTGTAGGGCTCATTGTCCATCAATTGGCAGGTCGCTATATGGTTCATTTTGAAAAAATCCTGCCCATTATTTCAATGATAGGCATTGCCCTCATCATTGTGATTGTCACCGCCAGTGGGCGCGATGCCTTGTTGTCAATTGGTTTATCGCTGATAGTGGTCGTTATTTTACACAATGGATTAGGCTATTTATTAGGCTATTGGGGCGGCAGACTGTTCGGGCTGCCCGAGCAAGATTGCAGAACTATTGCCATAGAAGTGGGGCTTCAAAATGCGGGATTAGCTTCCGGTTTAGCTCTGCAACTCGGCAAAGTGGCGACAGTAGGCTTGGCTCCAGCACTTTTTGGACCGATTATGAATGTTTCGGGGTCGTTATTGGCGACTTCATGGGGGAAAAAATAATTTTTTTAATCATAAAACCTTTTATAAAATGGCAACTTTGAGCACCACCGAATATTTCAAAGGCATTGATATAATTCGCTTTGAAGGGAGAGAGTCAGACAACCCGTTGGCTTTCAAATGGTACGATGAAAACCGCATGGTGGCGGGTAAAACCATGAAAGAGCATTTGCGTTTTGCCGTGTGTTATTGGCATACCTTCTGCGGCACGGGCGGTGATCCGTTTGGTCCCGGCACTAAGCATTTTCCTTGGGATGCGAAGAGTGACCCCCTCAGTAGAGCGCACGATAAAATGGATGCAGCGTTTGAATTTATAACCAAATTGGGCGTTCCGTACTATTGTTTCCACGATATTGATTTGGTTGATGAAGGCAATTCGATAGCGGAATATGAAAGCCGCTTGGCGAATATCGTTGATTATGCGGCTGTAAAACAAGCAGAAACAGGCGTAAAACTTTTGTGGGGAACGGCAAATGTCTTTTCTAATCCACGCTATATGAATGGTGCAAGTACCAATCCTGATTTTTCAGTGGTGGCATATGCCGGCACTCAAGTTAAAAATGCCATTGATGCGACCATCAAATTGGGTGGAGAAGGCTACGTGTTTTGGGGTGGGCGAGAAGGCTATATGTCGCTCTTGAATACCCATATGAAAAAAGAACTTGACCACATGGGCCGATTCCTCACGATGGCACGCGATTATGCCCGTCAACAAGGTTTTAAAGGCAAATTTTACATTGAACCGAAGCCTTGCGAACCGTCGAAACATCAGTACGATTATGATGCTGCAACAGTCATCGGCTTCTTGAAAGAATATGGTTTGGATAAAGATTTCCAATTGAATTTGGAAGTCAATCACGCTACTCTGGCAGGGCATACTTTTCAACATGAATTGCAAATCGCCGTAGATAATGATATGCTCGGCTCGATGGATGCCAATCGGGGCGACTATCAAAATGGTTGGGATACCGACCAATTCCCTATAAATGTATTTGAATTGGTTGAGTCCATGCTTGTGATACTTGAAGGCGGTGGTTTCAAAACGGGCGGTATTAATTTTGACGCCAAAACTCGCCGTAATTCAACGGATTTGGAAGATATTTTCCTCGCTCACATAGGCGGTATGGACGCATTTGCGCGTGCCCTCGTCGTTTCAGATGCTATTTTGACCAAGTCGAAGTATAAAAAAATCCGTTCTGATCGGTACGCTTCTTTCGATAGCGGTGTCGGTAAGGACTTCGATAACGGCAAATTAAGCCTTGAAGATTTACGTCAATTTGCTTTGAAAAATGGTGAACCGTTGGTGAAAAGTGGTAAGCAGGAATGGTTGGAGAATATTATTAATGATTATATTTAATCTACAATAAAGTTATAACCCACACCCTTCACCGTCATGATTTGTACTGAGGGGTCTTCCTTGAAATAATCCCGTAATTTGGTGATATAAACGTCCAAATTACGGGAGTTAAAAAAGGAATCATCGCCCCATATTTTCAATAAAATATCCTTCCTTTGGATGGTAAATTGTCGGTTTTCGTTCAATATTTTTAACAATTCCGACTCTCTGTGCGATAGCTTCCGCACGCTTTCACCGCATCTTAACTCATATTTTTGAGGTGAAAAATCATATTTTCCGATGGAAACAAGGGCTGATACTGAGGGGGGTGCTTTGCTACTGATTTTCAATAAATTTTGAATCCGAATAATCAACTCTTCCATACTGAACGGCTTGCGGATATAATCATTGCCGCCTGATTCAAAGCCTTTCAAAACGTCTTCTGTTTGGGTTTTGGCGGTCAGGAAAATAATAGGTAGGGTAGGCGAGAGGCGGCGAATATCCTGCCCCAGCGTGTAGCCATCTACATTCGGCAGCATAATATCCAAGACGCATATATCGGGCATAAAGGCATGAAAAGCCGCCATCACATGCCGCCCATCTGCCACCATTTTCACCTCAAAATCCCGGCTTTCAAGGCTCTCTTTGACTATTTTTCCGAGAAACGGCTCGTCTTCTACGTACAGTATTTTGATTTTCTTCATCATTCCTAATTCCTAATTTTAAATTCCTAATTACCCACCTTCGGTAAAAATACAGAAAAACGACTGCCCTTGCCTGCCTCACTTTCAACGTTGAGTTTGCCGCCATGTTGTTTTACCACGCTCGCCACGTAGCTCAATCCCAAGCCGTGACCTTTGATATTATGGACATTGCCCGTTGGAATGCGGAAGAATTTGTCAAAAATTTTGTCCTGATACTGAGGGGGTATACCTTGACCTGAATCCGTAACCGAAAGCCGCACGAAGTCATAAAACGGCGATTGCAATTCCAAGCGTATGGTGGGATTGTCGCCGCCATATTTCAAAGCATTATCTATCAAATTGTAAATAATGCTGGTAATATGCGTCCTATCAGCTTCGATATTAAAATCAACACCTGTTTTTTCTAAAGAAACGGTTGCCTGATATTTTTCAAATTGCAATTTCATGGAGTCCAAAACTTGTTGCGTCAGTACCGCCAAATCAAGGGTTTCAAGCATCAAAGGCATTTCTTTTTGCTCAAAAGCTGCCATTTTCAAGACTTTATCGACGAGCAAGGACAAGCGATTGAGTTCATTTTTTGAAATATCGAGATACTCTTTCGTTTGAGCAGGATTTTTCAAAGCATCAAAACTGCTCATGGCTTCTATGGCTACACCGACGGTCGTGATGGGCGTTTTCAACTCATGCGTCACATTGCTGATAAAGTCATTTTTCAAGATAATCAAGCGTTTTTGCTCTAAAAAACTGCGGTAAATGAGCCAAAACGACAAGGCAGTGATGCCGAAAACGAAGAGCGCAAAGAAGATTTCATAGACTATTTTTTTGAAAATATAGGGCTGATAGCCATAAACGGCGACCCCGATTTTTTCATGCCTATTAAATCTTTCGCCGCCAGCGGTTGTGACGATGAGCGCATTGCCCTTGTGCGGAACCATCTCATTGGCAGACATTCTCGACACTTCAAAAGTCAATTCTTCTGCATTAAAATTGGTGTCTAAAAGCATTTTTATGGCTTCCGGCTCGATGAAAGTGTTGATATATCGTTGAAATTGGTAGGCATTTGAGCTTAAAAAACTGTCGCGTTTTGAAGGCGTTTTCTTTAAATTAGTATCGCCTTTGATGAAAATTTGAATTCTTCGGATGGCTTTATCCGCATTATCATCCATAAAAGATGTCTTTTCTTTTATGGAATTTCGATTATAAAATATAGAATTAAAACCATGATTCTGCTCTTTTCCTACAAAAGTGCGGAGATTTATCATAAAGCTATCCAAACGTTTTCTATTCATTTGTGGGCTAAAATCCAAGCGATATAAATGCCATAAACTCGTGTAACACGCTTTTTGATTCTTTTTAAAACTTTGAAACCATTGAATTGAGTCTTTTTCTGTTTTTAAAGTCGCATTTACTGAGGGGGTATTCTTCTTATAATATTGCCGCATGACATTCAAAAAACTGTCAATCGTTTCATTGTCTTTATCTGACCCTAATTTCATATTGGATAGTGAATCCAAAGTAGAGAAGTAGGTCTTCCGACTTTTAAGCATAAAATCAGTTGTTGACAATTTGTTGACACCAAAAAGCATCAAATTCAAATTTTTATCCTGTTTTTCTTTTTCTGAAAAGAAGCTATCAATGAGGCGGACGTTGTTTTGCTGCATGTAGGTCACTTGCAGTTTCGCCATATTGATATTGAGGGTTTGATTGATTTTTTCGCGGAGGTTGTGGCGTTCGTCGGCGTATAATTTTTTGAGCCAAATACCTTCTAAGACGCCGAGCAGCAAGAGGCTGCCGACGATGATAAATTGAAGATGCCGATGGTTTTTAAAGATTTTCACACAACAAAACTACGGTCATCCTTCAAAAAAAGGTGGAATCGTTAACCTTAATTAACCTTTCTTCTATTTTGTTTAACTTTGATGTTTAAAGCAATTTGTAACTTTGTATAAATTTAAAATAAAACTATAACATGAAAAAAATTCAATTAATAATGGCTTTTTTAAGCTTTCAAATATTTGCTTCTGCTCAAAAGGCTCAAAATGTCACTGCGAGTGCAGCGCGGCAGGAGGGGGTCATCTCCTTTGAAGAAAAAATAAATATGCATAAAATGATTAAGGACGATGCCATGAA
This sequence comes from Saprospiraceae bacterium, assembly GCA_043747725.1. Lineage (GTDB taxonomy): Bacteria > Bacteroidota > Bacteroidia > Chitinophagales > Saprospiraceae > JAAFJT01. The sequence continues at coordinate 10,668 of JAYTON010000237.1, read as the reverse complement.
AGCCTATGTGCCGGAGTTCAGGTCGAGCAAAATGGAATTGTATTTTAAAGGAGATGAGTGTCTTTACAAACCCGTTGAAGAGGAGGACGAGCCAGAGCAAGGCGGCGGCGGTGGTCCGCGTATGATGATGCGTCGCCCACAAGCAGAGATTTATCGCAATTTCGCTACTGAAGTACGAGTGGAGCAGCGCGAGGCGATGGGTAAAAAGTATTTGATCGAAGATTCAATCAAGATGCGCGCTTGGAAAATGACGGGCGAAACGCGTAAAATTCTTAATTACGATTGCATGAAAGCGACGTTTAATGATACTGCACGGAAGCAAAATATGGTCGTTTGGTTCACCGATGGCATTGAATTGCCAGCAGGACCCGGCTCGATGGGTTCACTGCCAGGTATGATATTGGCTGCGGATATGAATGATGGTGAGATGGCATGGACAGCAACCAAAGTGGAATTTAAAAAAATAAAACCCGAAGATGTGAAAGCACCTTCAAAAGGTGAGAAAATCAAAGAGGAAGATTTCCGTAAGAAAATGGACGAGTTCCGTCAAAAAAATGGCGGCGGTAATATTAGAATAATGCGTAATTAGCGCTCGCTTTTTTAATAAAAATTAATAAGTTTCAACGCCCTGATTTCGACTGTTCGGAATCAGGGCGTTGGGTTTTTATTATCGATTTTCTACCGACAAATTGCGCTGGAGGCGCAATTTGTTAGTGATATTTTGCATTGTCGAAGCAATTTTTTCTTAACATCTGTTAAGTAACATTTAGAGGCTCTTGAATCTGAAAATTGGGAATAAGTGTTAAAACTTAAAATTCTTTAGATGTTTTATAAAAAATATGTGTTTTAGTAACTCATTGAAAATCAATGATTTGCAAAAGTAAATTTTAAATTTTTGTCATAAAATAGAAAAATTTAATAAAAAAAATCGGTCATGTTTGGCATACTATTTAATGAGTAGATTTTGTAAAGAATCTTTAATCAACAACTTTCAAGGGTTTCAATAAAATAACAGTCCCAAGACATTTGAAAAATTGAAGACATAAACATCCAAAACTGTATCTGAAACGAAACAAAATCAATTCACCGTAAAGCTGCCATACACATGAGAATCTTACTCACGGCATTAAGCGTATTTTTTCTATCATACGCTGCCTCCGCACAATCTTGTCCTCCTCGTCCAGCTGCTGCTCCCAAACTCGTTAACAACGACATTTGTATTGGACAGCCTATCTCGGTACAGAACCTAAGTAATGCCAATGGCAACGATTTATATTATATTTGGGACTGGGGCGATGGCTCGAAAACGGATACTTTGCAGGATAATTCTGCGCCTGTTCACATATATGAGCGACCTATAAGCGATATGTGTTCGCAACCCAGCGGGGGTTATGTTTATAAAATAAAATTAACGGCGCAAAACCGAGATGCCAACTGTTTGAGTCACTCGACTACAACCGATGCTTATGCCTATTTCAGCCCGATTGCTGACTTCCTCGCACCCAAAGATGTTTGTATTGACAATCCCGATGTGGCATTTTCTAATACAACATGCCCGTTGAACACACCGGGAACTAAATTCGCTTGGAATTTCGGCGACCCTGCTTCAGGCACAGCTGATACATCTTCTCAGCTGAACCCACGCCATACTTTCTCTGCAACAGGTACTTATAGAGTCACATTGACAGTCAATAGTTTTTGTAATACGTCGGTCAAAACGATGGATATTGTTGTGCATGACGCGCCGAGTGCAGCAGGGGCTATTACTTATCCAACTTCGACAGTGTGTGCACCTTATACATTGAACGTCAATAATACATCTCAAAACGCCACGTCTAATACATGGTCAGTTCAGCCAGCTACAGGTTGGGTATTTATCAATGGCACGGACGCTAATTCTCAAAATCCTGTTATTCGTTTTGATGAAAATGGTGATTATACTTTGAGTTTGCAAATCAACAGCATATGCGGTACAAGGGACTGGTCGAGTAGCCAAAAGATTGTCGTCAAATCCAAGCCAAAGGTAGCGATGGATACGCTCGTGGGTAGCTGCGTGCCGTTCTCCATTAGACCTGCTGCGACAGTTCCAAACGACGGCGGCTTAACCCCTCAGTATAATTGGACAATTGCGGGTGGTTCTATTTCTACAGCCAATACTTTCGACCCGGGCGATATTACTTTTTCAACGACGGGTACTTATCCCATAAAATTTAAAGCGACTAATACTTGTGGAGCGGACTCAATCACTCGTTATTTAGATGTGAGTGATAAAATAAACGTTGTTTTTAATAATGTAAAAGGCAGAATGTGTAGCTCTGAAAGCCCTGTGCAGATGAGTGCCTTGCCTTCGGGCGGTGTTTGGAGCGGTCCTGCAATTTCGGGAAGTGGTCTTTTTGACCCGGCAGCGGTAGGTGTTGGTACATATAAATTAACCTATACCGCTACTTTTGGCTCTTGTACTGATACAAAAGATACAACGGTTTATGTAATTGGAACGACCGTCAATGCCGGTGCACCACAAGAAGCATGCGGCAATCAAGGCGTGCCAATTGTGTTAAATGCAGCTACGCCACGCGGCGGCGTATGGTCGGGAACGGGTGTGACGGATTCTGTGAACGGTATTTTCAACCCCTCAGTATCAGGTGTCGGTAGCTTCACTTTGACATATTCTTATACCGAACCTTCGGCAAATTGCCCGAACATGGCAACTAAAACCTTCACCGTTCATCAACCACCTACGGCTGTGATTGATTCGCTACCTTCATTTTGTATTAATGATAGCAAGCAATTTAAACATCAATCGATAGGAAGCGTCAGTTATAAATGGTTTTTTGGAGATGGTGATTCTACGAATCTTGAAAACCCATCACATGCTTACGCTACTGAGGGACAATATGCCATTAAATTGGTGGTAACGAGCAGCCAAAATTGCATGGATACCACTACGAGCCAAGTGCTGGTTTCGGCACCTGCCAAAGCGAGTTATACTCAAAGTGTTAATGAAGGTTGTACGCCGTTGACGGTTGTTTTCAACAATACCAGTACGGGTACAAATGCCATTTATACATGGGATTTTGGTAACGGACGGACTGTGACAACGGCTAATCCGGGGGCAGTTATTTTTGATAATAATATTGACCGCGATACGCAATTTATCATCACCATGCAAGCCACCACCCCGGGTTGTTCTTTTACAGTAGATTCTTCTCGCTTGACAGTTTATACCAAGCCGAAAGCTAATTTTGCTTATGATATTGGTTCAGGTTGTTCACCGTTAGAAGTGCGTTTTTCTAATGTTTCAACGGGTTCGCCTCGGTCTTTTTATTGGAATTTTGGCAATGGCATTACTTCAAATAATGAAATTCCGAGTACTCAAACTTTTTATACAGATACTGTAGCAAGGGATTATACCATTCGATTGGTAGCAACCAATACTTGCGGCAACGATACTTTGAATAGAAAAGTGACCGTCACACCTTCTTCTGTGAAATCCTTCTTTGGGGTCGATCGTACTGAGGGGTGCTCGCCGCTGACCATTAATTTGACCAATGCCTCATCGTATGGTTCTAAAATAACCTACAATTTAGGCGATGGCACTACGACGAATGACGGTGATGTGCAGCATACTTACACGAAGCCTGGAACTTATACTATCGTTCAAAAAGCCAATGGTGGAGGCTGTGGTCAGGATTCAACGCAACGGGTTATCAATGTTTGGGGCACCCCCTCAGTAGATTTCACTTATGAGCAGTTCAACGCTTGTAAAGACCGTCGTATACAGTTCAAACAAGCGACTTCGCCCAATGTGAGCGTCTGGTGGCAATTCGGAGATGGTGGCGAAACAGGTATGCACGACCCTTTGCATAATTATGTCAGTTCGGGTACATACACAGTCAAATTATCAGTAGAAGACATCATTCATGGTTGTAAAAATAGTGATTCAACAACGATGGATGTCAGATCCCCTTTAGCTTTTAAAATAGATTCTATTCGCCATTCAGGTTGTTTTGGCGTCAATTCAGGCGCGATCGTCATCAGAAAAGACGCTGTGACAGGCGGCTTGCCTTATTACGAGTTCTCCATAAACGATTCTACATTTAAAGAAGCCAGCCGGACAGGTATTTTTTCAAACCTTAAAGGTCGCCAAAATTATACAATTGCCGTGCGCGACAGAGCGGGTTGCGTAGATACCTCAATGGTATATATCAATGGATTTCCAACCTTGGGCTTGGATGCCGGTAAAGACCGTGAAATTGACTTGGGCGACAGCACCCAAACCTTTGTAACGACCAATACTTACAAACCCGTGAACTTGAAATGGACGCCTTCTATTTCAGTGAGTTGCGACACGTGCGATAACGTTTGGCTCAATCCTATCGAGACCACCTCTTATACCGTATCGGGCAAAGGACCTGAGGGGTGTACAGAAAAAGCGCGGGTGACAGTGAGGGTAGCATCGAATAGAAAAGTGTTTGTACCCAACGTTTTTACTCCTGATGGTGATGGCAATAATGACCATTTCTATCCATTTACGGCTCGAAATGTAAAGAAAATCAACTATTTTCGCGTATTTTCAAGATGGGGTGATTTGGTTTTTGAAAATAAAGACTTTCAACCCAATGAACAAATGGCTGGTTGGGATGGTAAACATAAAGGCGTAGGATTACCACCTGACGTGTACATCTATGTGATGGAACTTGAATTAAAAAATGGTATTGTTGAAATTTATAAAGGCGATGTGACATTGATGAAATAAAAATAGAATAGACATTAGATGTCAGATATTTAGAAATTAGACCGTTAAAGTATTGATTTTCAATATTTTAGCGGTCTAACTTTTTAATTTCTACTACTATTTTTGATTGCCTCAATTTCTAAATTTATTTTACTTTTGACCTCTATTTAAAAACTAAATTATAAATTTTCATTATGAAAAAAGAAGTATATATCGTTTCAGCCCTTCGCACACCACTGGGTAGTTTTGGTGGCATGTTAGCCGATATTTCAGCCACTCGATTGGGTGCATTGGCTATAAAAGGGGCACTCGAAAAAGCGGGCGTCTCGCCTGAGGATGTGGATGATGTCATTATGGGCAACGTTGTGTCTGCCAATTTAGGGCAAGCGCCAGCTCGTCAAGCGGCTAAATATGCAGGCTTACCTGACTCCGTCAATTGTACAACCGTGAATAAAGTCTGCGCTTCGGGTATGAAAGCAGCGGCTTATGGGGCGCAAAGCATTTTATTGGGTCATGCGGATATTGTCGTGGCGGGCGGTATGGAAAGCATGTCTCAGATTCCATATTATATCCCCAAAGCGCGTTTTGGTTATAAATATGGCAACGGCGAATTGATTGACGGCTTGGCAAAAGACGGTTTGGTGGACGTTTATGACCAACAGGCAATGGGGATTTATGCTGATAGAACGGCTGCAAAATATGGCTTCACGCGCGAGGAACAAGACACTTTTGCTATTCGTTCCTACAAAAATTCAGCGGCTACTACTGAGGGGGGGCAATTTAAAAATGAAATTATACCTGTAGAAGTAGCGTCTCGCAAAGGCAATTTTATGATGACCGAAGATGAGGAATATAAAAACGTGATGTTTGAAAAAATACCTACCCTGCGTCCTGCTTTTTCAAAAGATGGTACTGTCACAGCAGCCAATGCTTCTACTATCAATGATGGCGCATCCGCCCTCGTTTTGGTCAGCGGTGAAATGGTTAAAAAATTGAATTTGAAGCCTATCGCTCGCATCGTTTCCTTTGCCGATGGCGAACAAGCACCTGAATGGTTCACCACTGCACCAACTGTTGCTGCACCGATTGCCCTTAAACGCGCAGGTTTGACACTCAACGATATAGATTATTTTGAAGTCAATGAAGCCTTCGCAGTTGTACCGATGGCGTTTGCCAAAGTGATGGATTTCGACCCTGAGAAAATGAATGTTTTTGGTGGCGCTTGTTCATTGGGTCATCCGCTGGGCTGCTCTGGTGCGCGTATTCTCACGACTTTGAATAATGTGTTACATCAAAAAAATGGGCGTTATGGTATGGCAGCTATTTGTAATGGCGGCGGCGGTGCTTCGGCGATGATTATTGAGAGTTTAACGTGAAGTAATACAATTATCGGTGTCACTCCAAGTGACGCAGACAATAGGTATCAAACATAAAAAAAAAGCCATTTCGAACATCTCGGGATGGCTTTTTCTTATAATTCAATATCTTTTTATCTGAAAATTTGACTTAAATTGACTTCAAATCCAGTAACATCATCCTTCAAAATACCTTCATTAAAATTTTGAATTTTACCATTGGGCGACATGACGGTAATGGTTTTCAAAGCAGGCAAAACAACCCAAGCTGATTGAACACCGCCTGGGAAATAATTATTCCTAATTTTTTTTAAAACATCGCCTAAAATTTGTTTAGGTGATAAAATTTCGATGGCTAATACGGGCGGCTCTTTAGCCCGCAATTCATCATTTTCCCAATCTGAAGGCTTGAACGGAAAAACAGAAATGTCAGGAACAGATGGTTTTTGAAGTAAATCCATTTCAAATTCAGGTAAAATATCGTATTTCTCTCCATATAGTGCGTGCAAAGCATCGGCAATTCGCCTTTGAAGTTTTGCATGGTTTCTACTTGGCATTGGTTTTCCCCGTTGTCGTTTGTACTGTTTTTCGGCATCAATATCTATATCAATGCTCAATGCAGTTGGTTCTGTGATGTCATTAATGGCTGATAGTTCAAATTCCATTTGATGTTTTTCTTACAAAAATAGTCTTTTTAAATAAAAGAAGATACCCCCTCAGTATTTTTCCTTTCAAAACTTATAAGGATAAGTCATAAAATCCATCACAGGCAGTACATTCCCCGAAAAATCAAAAAAAGCATTGTTTTCCCAAGACGAGCCTTTGCCCCAACGGTCTTTCATGGGTGAGCTAATCCAAGCGGGTTCCCAATACATAATGCCTGTGCCGCCTGCGCTAATGACTTGCTGCGTGAGGTCTTTCATATAGCGCAATTGCTCTTCTTTTGAAACGCCGTAAGGACTGACACCCACATCGCCCGTTATGATATTATTATAGGTGTCAATATTTTGAGCCGTCCAAGGGTAGGCGGTTTCTACAATCATTACTTTTTTATTGTACTTGGTTTTTAAGGCTTTAATGATTGTTCCAACTTCTGGAAGTGTCGCAACGGTTGACCATTTAAAATAATGTGAAAGTCCTAAAATATCGAAGTCCGTTACGCCGCCTGTGGTGGTAATATTACTCGTCCAATATTGTGCATTTTGTAATTGCGCCACGTGGATGATGATTTGAGGTTTAATCGTAGAAGTTTTTGAAAAATCCCGAACGGCTTTGATACCACTGTTCAAAAGGTCGCCAAAGTTCTTCCAATTGCTGCTTTTTCCAAGGGGAAAGAGGATGCCGTTATTATTTTCATTGCCCACTTGAATCATTTCAGGCGTCAAGTCTTTGCTTTTTAAATAAGTCAAAACATTGAGGGTGTATTGATAGACAGAATCTTTTAAGCCCTGCATATCAAGATTTTTCCACGCTTCGGGCGTCCTTTGCTCTTGAGGGTCTGCCCAATCGTCGGAATAATGGAGGTCGAGATTGACTGCCATGCCTGCCGCTTTTGCTCGCCGAATGGTTTTTTCAACGTCTTTCAAATCGCTGTACAGTTTACCGCCTGTCACCGCAGCCACCCATTGCGGATTGTGCCATAGCCGTACGCGAATGGTATTAGCACCTCTATTTTTAAAAATGGTAAATGCATCTTTGACAGTATTGGAATCTTTATAAACACCTCCATAATCTTCAATTTCATTCACGTACGACAAGTCTGCGCCCATTGAAAACTTATCCCAAGCATAAAAAACGCTCGAATACTGAGGGGGGGTAGTCGTTGGAGTAAGGGCAGCTTTTTTACTGCACGCCAAAGTGAATAGGGTAATCATTAAAACTATCATAGCTGGTATTTTCTTTTTCATAAAATAAAGTAGAAATGTGGTATTAAATGCATTAATACTGAGGGAGTGAGATAAAATTTGCAGCAAGTTCTTCCGAAGGAATCCCTTTGGGAAAAACTTGCTGCAAATTGTGTCGAATATTTACTAAATTACTTTTTAGTCGCCTTATAAACAGGTTTACCCGCATCTCTAAGGTCAATTTCAAAAGTCCAAGTGCCAGCAGTAACGCCGAAGTTTTTACCGCCTGCTGATAAACCGCCACTTGTGCCAATCGGGTCAGGTTCAACGCTGCCCGTTGAGCCATAATTGACTGCCCAATCGTCATTTAGGCGGAATTTGACTTGACCTGTTTTCAAAACAACGTCTTTCAGTACCCATTTATCTGTACTCAAATCATACGTGAATTTTTGATCAGGTCCATTCCAACCGTTGACTGTAGCATCGCCGACAATACCCAGTGGCACATAAGCTTTGAAAGTATATTTCAATTTTTTCAAATCAAGCGTTACTAAATAAGTGCCTTTCTTAACGCCAAAGTTTTTACCACCAGCCGATAAACCGCCGGTCGCTCCAATCGGGTCAGGCTCTACACTGCCTGTTGAACCATAATTGACTGCCCAATCATTGTTCTGACGGAATTTAATTTGACCATCATTGAGTGTAAGGACACCGCGCCAAAGGTCAACGGTGGCATCATACATCAAAGGCATATCGGGTCCGTTCCAACCATTCGTCGTTGCATCGCCGACAACACCCCAAGAGTAGGATTCTACTTTATATTTTAAACCAGTGGTATCAACCGTTATTTTATACATACCTTTTTTGACGCCCAAATTTTTACCATTCAGAGCGAGTGTACCAGCGGTAGCAGGGTCAGGCTCAACTGAACCCGAAGAGCCTAAATTGACACCCCAATCGTTGTATCTGCGGAATTTAATTTGACCATCATTTAAAGTCACATACGCCACAAGTGTATTGGCAATGTCTGATTTATACATCGGTACATCAGGACCATTCCAACCATTGGCAGTAGCATCGCCAACCACACCCCAAGGCGAGCTGAGGTCTAATTTTTCGGAATAAGTGGTCGCTTTCAAGGAGTTGATAGTAGAAGTCAAGATTGTAGCAGAGCCTACTAATGACTGAACTTTAATATCCACATCACCTGCTGCACCCGATACGACGCCCATACTTAACAAAATAGCATTTAATTCAGAGGCTTTGAATACTTTTTTCAATTCAGAACCCACTGAAATCACGGCTGCTTTTGAGAAATCACCGCCTTTTTTATCGACTAAAACCGAATAAGTCGGTGCCGCTTGAAAACCATAATCCGGCGTCGTCCAAGACACGGTGATGGCATCTAAATTGGCATTTTCTTTTAATAAAACAACATTACTTGCTGAAACAGTAGCCACTAATTTAGCATTTGGATTCAATACAATTATATCTTCTACCTTTTTACATCCCCAAGCCAGCACGAAAGCCAACCCTAAAAGGAGTATTTTATTGAAATTTTTCATTTTTATATCAATTTTAAAATGATTTTAATGGAAGAATGACCCCTTCAGTATTTTTTATGTTTTAGCTTATTTTATTTCAAAAACCTAAAAATACTGAGGGGATGTGCCGAAATAAATTCCGCACTACTAATAACCTGTATTTTGTTTCAAGTTAGGATTAGCAACAACGTCGGCTGCTGGAATCGGGAACAAATTGAAATAATCTGCTACTCCACGACCTACTTTGACACCGCCTTTCAACTGCCATAAATAATCGCCTGTCGTAAACTTCTTGAAACGAATCAAATCTGTCCGACGATGACATTCCCAATACAATTCACGACCGCGTTCGTTCAAAATATCATTCAAAGTGATAGCCGTGAGGTTGCCTGAAGTGCCTTTATAAGCTCTTTGGCGTAAGCTATTGACGTATTGGAGAGCAGTAGCTTGTGTACCGCCTGTACCACCCCTCAGTACAGCCTCCGCATACATCAAATGAACGTCTGCTAAACGGAACATAGGGAAATCAGTATCTGGAAAATTGCCTTCGGGGTCTGAACCGGGTTTTCCGGCAGCATCTACATTTTTATATTTAGCAATCGCATAGCCTTGTTTGAATTCAGAAATATCATCAATGTCAAGGGTTTGTCCGTCGGTATAGAACATGGCGCGTGTATCGGTCTTGCCTGATGGGTCAGAAAATAAACCGACTAAATTTTTAGTCGTCCGCAAGCCACCCCAGCCACCATTGATGCCAAAGTCGGCTGCTTTCATAGTGCCGCCGACAGGTGCATGAACTAAGAAGGTCATGCCGCCCCATGTTTTGGAGTGTATACCATCGAAGCGGATGGCAAAAATGACTTCGTTGGATTTATCATTGCCGATTTTGAACAGATTTTCATAGCTGGATTCAAGGGTATAACCTGCGCCCATAACTTTATTGCAATAAGTGATACATTCTGTGGCTTTGCTTTGTGCAGTGTAAACCTCTGCGTTTAAATAGAGTTTTGCCAAGAGCGTCCAAGCGGCGGCTTTGTCAGCACGACCATATTCGTTTTTCTTTGGATCAACTAATAGCGTTTCTACTTCTTTCAACTCTGTTTCGATATAGCTAAAGAGGGCAGTGCGGCTGGTTTGAGTCGGTAAAAATGCACCCAATGCGTCCTTTTCAGTGACAAAAGGCACATTAC
>JAYTON010000236.1:0-5203 GCA_043747725.1 Saprospiraceae bacterium | reverse complement strand
ATAAAATGATTAAATTGAGAGTCGCTTACCGAAGTGAAAAATTTGATATTATTACGAACATATTAAAAAAAGGGGTCGCGTAATTTTGAATTGCACCCGGTGAAGGATGCGGAGGATAATTTTTTTACAACATAATAGTCATGCAGAACTCAAGTTCGTCCCTGTATAAAAAATCCTGAAAGAAGCCTTTCAGGATTTTTTTATATTTCAATAAAATCAACAACTAAGAAATCTCAATAAAAGTTAAAAGACTCCTCATTTGAACTCTCAACTTCTAAAAATCTTTCCCGTAATTTTCAAAACCGATTCGCCCAAGCAATTCATACTTACGTGTCACTTCATTTTGCAATTCCGCTTTGTAAGCAACCACTTTATCTTGCATTGTTTTATCGCTTGCGCCTAAGATTTGAGCGGCTAAAATGGCGGCATTTTTAGCACCATTCAAAGCGACCGTTGCCACTGGAACACCACTCGGCATTTGAAGAATCGACAAAATAGAATCCCAACCATCAATTGAATTGGAAGCCTTAATCGGCACGCCAATAATCGGCAAGGGTGAAATAGCCGCCACCATGCCCGGCAAATGCGCCGCGCCACCTGCACCCGCTATGATAACTTTCACCCCCCGAGTATGCGCTTCTTTAGCAAAAGAAACCAATCTATCGGGTGTGCGATGCGCCGAAACGAAAGTCACTTCAAAAGGAATTCCGAACTCTTCAAGCATTTCTGCTGCTTGTTTCATGACGGGCAAATCGGAATCACTGCCCATAATTACGCTGACGTGTACTGCTTTCATACTTTAATTTATTTGTATCGCGAAACTCCAGTTCCGCATTTATGGCTTAAAACGTTTTACTATTTTACTGAATTTATGATTTCTTCGATTGAAAATACATATACAATTGTCGAATAATAAGGGCAACACCAATCACAATCATAACATAATCAAAAGGGTCTTTTACAGGTTTAATTAGATTATTTATGACTAATAACAAGACAAAACCAGCCATTATTAATTCCATATTTATTTTATTCATGGCTCATTATTTTAAAGTTTTCTTTCAAAAATTGTGCATTTTGTAGCGCTTTTCCTATGTTTTTGTTTAAAAACGTGGCATGACCCATTTTTCTAAACGGCTTCGTCGTTTTTTTTCCGTATAGGTGAATATGACACCCCTCAGTATTCAAAGCATTTTCCCACCCTTCAATTTCCACATCGCCTGAGTGACCTTCTGCGCCCACTAAATTGAGCAATACTGAGGGGTGCCTCATGCGCGTGCTACCTAACGGGAGGTTCAAAATCCCTCGTAAATGTTGCTCAAATTGCGATGTTTCAATAGCTTCAATCGTATGATGTCCTGAATTATGCGGACGGGGTGCGACTTCATTGATTAATATGTCACCACTTTTGGTGACAAACATTTCAACGGCTAAAAGACCACAAATGTTGAGTTTTTTTATCAATCTTTTGGCTAATGTCTGCGCCTTTCTTTCAAGGGTTTTAGAAATATTGGCAGGGCATAATTGATAGTCCAAAAGATTCGCTTTAGCATCAAAAACCATTTCTACTGAGGGGTATGCCACCACCTGCCCATCTTCGTTTTGACAGACAATGATAGCAATTTCTTTATCAATATCCGCCATTTCTTCAATAATACAAGGCTCATCGGGCAAAATATCTATATCCGCAAGGGTTTTTAATATTGAAACCCCTTTTCCATCGTAGCCACCTTTGCGTGATTTCCATACGCAAGGCAACCATTTATCTTCAATAATTTCTTTTTTTAAAGTCGCTTTATCATCGTAATATCTGACTAAAGATGTTGGAAAATGATGATTGATATAAAAGTTTTTCTGCTCCCCTTTGTCCTTAATGATGTCCAATGAAATGGGATTGGGGTGCACAATTTTACCTTCATTTACCAATATTTTTAAAGCCTCCGTGTTGACATGTTCTATTTCGATGGTCAAAATATCGACCATTTTTCCGAAGTTCAAAACATCGTCGAAGTTATTAAAACTGCCTTTTATTAAGAGAGTACAATATGGTGCAGCGGGGCAATTTTCATCGTTTTCTAAGATATAAATCTCCAAATCCCAGTTAGCGGCTGCGAGGCAAAGCATCTTGCCCAATTGCCCGCCGCCGAGGATACCTATTTTTATTTTATTTAAATTCATAAGTCTTTAAAAATGTCCGCAAATCTATTATAATTTTGACGATTTTTTAATTGAAAAATATTTTCTATGAAATCCATACTGATAAAAAACGGGCAAGTTGTCAATCGCGGTAAGATTGAGGTGAAAGATATACTTATTAAAAAAGGCTATATCGAACGCATTGATAATCAAATAGATACACACGCTGACATTGAAATTAATGCCGAAGGAAAGCACGTGCTGCCTGGCATTATTGACGACCAAGTGCATTTCAGAGAACCTGGCTTGACGCATAAAGGCACTATTTTTTCGGAATCCCGAGCGGCTGTTGCAGGCGGCGTGACCAGTTTTATGGAAATGCCGAACGTCAATCCCCCCTCAGTATCACAGACACTTTTGGCTGAAAAATATCAAATTGGCGAGCGGACTTCCTTAGCCAATTACTCATTTTACATGGGTGCAACGAATGATAATTTGGAAGAAGTATTGAAAACCAACGCTCAAAATGTCTGCGGCGTCAAGGTTTTTATGGGCAGCAGCACGGGCAATATGCTTGTAGATAATGAAAAAACGCTTGAAAATTTGTTCTCAAAATGCGATATGTTGATTGCCACGCATTGCGAAGATGAAGCGACAGTAAGAGCCAATACTGAAAAATATAAAGCATCGGGCGAGGTGATTGATGCCCGTTTTCATCCCATTATTCGCAGTCGGGAAGCCTGTTATTTATCGTCTTCAATGGCTGTTGCATTGGCAAAAAAGCACCAAACGAGATTGCATATTTTGCATATTTCTACGGCAGATGAGATTCCTTTATTTGACAATTCGATACCCCTCAGTAAAAAGCGTATTACGGCTGAAGTTTGCGTACACCATTTGTATTTTAATGAAAATCAGTACCTTACACTTAGTAATTTAATAAAATGTAACCCGGCTATCAAATCAGAAGCTGACCAAAAGGCTTTGTTTCAAGCCTTGTTGGATGATCGATTTGATGTCATCGCTACCGACCACGCACCGCATACATGGGAGGAGAAATCGAAGCCATATTTTGATGCGCCATCGGGTCTGCCATTGATACAACATACTTTGCCGATCATGCTCAGTTTTTATCATCAAAATAAAATTTCGTTGGAAAAAATAGTTGAGAAAATGAGCCATGCCGTTGCCGATTGTTTTCAAATTGATAAACGCGGATATTTGGACGAAGGCTACTGGGCGGATGTGGCAATCGTGGATGTGAATAAAAAATGGACGGTTTCAAAAGATAATATTTTATATAAATGCAACTGGTCGCCTTTGGAAAACGTTCAATTGCAGGGTGGGGTAGATGCGACAATCGTGAGTGGGCATTTAGCGTTTCATGACAATCAAATAATTGAAAACTTTATGGGTAAAAGATTGATTTTCAATAGATAATGTCTTTTTATTGGTATTATATTTGCACGTATTTAACAAATTATTTATAAATTTAAAAACTTTTATGTGAGAAAATTAATCCTGCTTTTTACACTTTTTTATTTTTCAAGAGAACTGAATGCTCAACCAATAATCGGTCAAAATGAAAATATTTCGCCTATGAATATGCGATCTATGACTTTTGAGGACTATTTGGTACAATTGACTTGGGCAAATAGTCCTCAGACTGAGGGGGGTAAATATGAAATTGAAGCGCGTAAACAGCAAATTGAACTGGCTAAAAAAGATTGGACGCGCAACCTAAGCGCAGGTTTTAACTTTAATGACGTCAGTTATCCATATTTTTTAGTGAACACATTGGGCGTTAAAAAATATTTCGGCAATACCATTGATTTAACAAAATTGCCTACTGTAGCAACAAATCCGCTTTGGCAAGTAGCCGTTGGTGTTAACTTTGGAGACCTATATGTTAGGAAAAACAAGGTAAAATATGCTGAAAGCAATCAAAAAATCAGCGAAGCAGAGTTGAATTTGATAAAACAGAAATTAAAAGCTGAAGTTTTGAAACGTTATCAAGAGTATCTCGTTTCTATAGAAATATTCAAGGTTCGGTTGCAATCATTGGATGCTACAGAAGCCAATAAAATCCAAATTTCAAATCTTTTTTCAATTAATAAAGCCAGCTTTCAAGATTTTAATGAAGCCAATAAAGCCTATACGGATGCTCTTGAAGCAAAGATAAAAGCAGATTCAGATATTAAAATTAAGAAAATAGGTATCGAAGAATTGGTAGGCGTGAGATGGGAATCGTTAGAAAAAGTGAAAGCCAACTTCGATCAAAAAAAGTAGTTTGGTAAACTCATAATAGCTTGGATAAAATGCCGCTTTGGGAAATCAAGGTGGCATTTTTTTAAGATTACTATTTTACTCAGTTATAATTTTCTTTCATATTTAATTTAATTATGAAAAAAATAAGACTGTAAATATTTGATTTTAAATGACTTATGAATTTTATTTAACCCCTCAGTATTTTTCAGAAAATTCAGTCAGGAATCACTCTGAATGAATTTTCTAAATCTTCAATCAACCAGTCTGAATCTTCTAACCCAATATAAAATCGGGCAAAATTGAAGGGTAGGGCAGGTGTTGACTTGCCTTTGATGCCATACAGCGAAACTGTTGGGAATATCAATGACTCATGACCACCCCATGACACCGCAAAAGTGAAGCGTTTGAGAGAATAGAAAAAAGCCTCAGCTTCTTCAATAGTTTTGGCAGTGGTTTCAATTGAAAATAAGCCACCATTGCCTGTCATCTGTTTTTTAGCAAGCGCATACTGAGGGGATGATTCCAAAAATGGGTAATATATTTTCTTAATTTTAGGATGGCTTTTAAGGTAGCTCACAATTTTGGCTGCACTCTCATCGCTCTGTTTCATGCGTAAAGGTAATGTTCTTAACCCTCGAATAATCAAGTTGGCATCGTGGGGGCTGATAATAGCGCCAATAGTCATCAATTCGCTATCAAATAATTTTTGAATCATCTCTTTTTTTCCACAAATGACACCTGCAACTACGTCGGAATGACCATTTAAATACTTAGTTGCCGAGTGAACAACAAGGTCAAT
>JAYTON010000235.1:0-12137 GCA_043747725.1 Saprospiraceae bacterium | reverse complement strand
CCGATTGTTCAATTTTAAACCATTAAAGTTAATAATTAACCTTTAAAATTTATGAAATATAGACGCTTAACGATTGAAGAATTGCAAAATTTAGAACAGCGATTCGTTCAGTTCCTCGTAGCCAATACCATTACAGGTGCCGATTGGACAAAACTTAAAGCGGATGAGCCTAAGCAAGCCTCTCGCTTGATAGATATTTTCAGCGAAATGATGTTTGAAACTTCCTTGAAAAAAGTACAATACTTAAAATTAAGGACAGTTAAAGAAATGAAAGTCTTTCGTTGCGATGCCGATAAAATAGTCTTAATGGGTTTGGTAGCAGATGAAAAAACGCCCGTGGATTTCACCAAGCTCATAGATTTGAATGAAATTATGCACCATACTGAGGGGTTATCCATTTATCGCATCGAAAAAGATTACGATGGACATCGAGAACAAGAGCTGTTCAAAATGATGGAAACGGGTAGCCTGATTAGCGATAATCAGCTTTTTGATTTACTTGAAAAATTGCATGCAGTTTAAGGGTTTGCTTAAAAAATTGACGGAGTGACTTCAAGTCACTCCGTCTTCCCATCTAACAGAATAATTATCGGCATGAATACCCGCTACCGTGCATACTGAGTTCTCAATCATAATATCTCAACGTCGATTATTTTTGTTATTTATCTATAAAAAAATTTTAAACCCAATAAACGTTACAACTTTGTGACTTATACGTCTCAATTTTGCATTGTAAAACCTTTTCGTTCTCATCCATGTTTAAATCGAAATTTTCATAGAAATGTTAAAAAAAAAATTGGTTGGATTGTATTGCTTAGGGATAGTTTTGGGATGCAATGCTCCCGTATCGACCCCCTCAGTATCAGAGGCTAATCATGGTAAAAAAATATTAATTACAATGCAAGAAGACACTTTGAATACAAACGGTTTAGAAGTAGCGACCCTTGGCGGCGGTTGTTTTTGGTGCATCGAACCCATTTTCGATGAATTGAAAGGTGTGAAAAAAGTGGTCAGTGGGTATACTGGCGGTGCCAAAGAAAACCCAACATACAAGGAAGTATGCTATGGCAATACAGGTCATGCTGAGGTGATTGATGTCTATTTTGACCCTCAAATCATTAGTTATGACGATATTTTGCGTATATTTTTCCATGTTCACGACCCCACTACCTTGAATCGACAGGGCAATGACATCGGTAGACAATATCGGTCGGCTATATTTTATCACAGCGAGGCTCAAAAACAGAGTGCTCAAAAAATTATAGAAGAAACTGAAAAAAGTAAACTTTGGGATAGTAATATTGTCACTGAAGTTACTATCTTTGCTCGGTTCTATCCAGCAGAAGATTATCATCAGCAGTACTACAAATTAAATGGTCACGCGCCTTATTGCCAGTACATTATTGCGCCTAAAATGAGCAAATTTCGGAAAGAATATAAGGATAAGTTGAAAACTTAATAGTGAGGAACGCCAGTTCCGCATTCATAATAAAGAATTAATGTTTGATAATTAATTGGTTTTTAGTTGGAGGCGATACGAGGTATCGCCTTTTTTTATTTTTAAACCTATAAAACCTGCAAAACTAAGCCTTTTAAATAAGAACCTTCGGGATGAAATATATTCACAGGATGGTCAGCTGGCTGCGTCAAATGGTGCATCACGCGCACTTTTCTGCCAGCTTCAATCGCCGCCGCTACAATTGTATCATAAAATAATTGCCTATCTACGACCTGCGAACAACTAAAAGTAAATAGGATACCCCCCTCAGTAATTTGCCTCAAAGCCATAGCATTGAGCCGTTTATAGGCTTGCACAGCATTATGCCGCTTGGAAATGCTCTTCGCAAAAGCAGGCGGGTCAACGACGATGACGTCATAAATATCTTGATTATCTTTTAAAAATGACAATACATCTGCCGCTGTAGAAATAGGCGAACCTTCAAACGGGCGATTCAATTCCACATTTTTATCGGTTAAATCAATCGCTTTTTGCGAAACATCTATTGAATGAACCGATTTTGCACCTGCTTTTAAAGCATAAATAGAGAAACCGCCGGAGTAGCAAAAAGTATTCAAAACCGATTTCCCTTTCACATATTTCGCAATCAATTGGCGGTTGTCACGTTGATCGAGGAAAAACCCCGTCTTCTGCCCTGTTACCCAATCAATGGCGAATTGATTGCCATTTTCGAGAATAATTTGAGGCGTTTCAATACTTTGGGGGTTATATAAATAGCCATTTTTCAAGCTAATTTGGCTCACATACTGAGGGGGTAGCGTCTCTATACTTTTATCATAAATTGCAACTAATTGATTCCCCAATATTTGCAATAAAGCATTTTTAATACTCTCTATTTGACGGTGCATCCCGATAGCATGGCATTGCACAACCGCTGTTTGAGCATACACATCAATAATTAACCCTGGCAAACCATCGCCTTCGGCATGTATGAGGCGATAACAATTGGTTTCATTGGAACCTGTCAAACCCAAAGTTCGGCGATAATCCAAGGCATTTTGAAGGTGTTTCACCCAAAAAGCATCATCAATTTGCTCATTCAATTCAAAACTAAAGACCCTTACTGCAATACTGCCGTCATTATAATATCCCATCGCTAAGGGCTGCCCTCTAAAATCCAAGACTTCAACTAAATCGCCGTCAGCAATATTACCTCCATTGTCAGCTACTATTTTAGAAATCGCGCCTGAAAAAATCCAAGGGTGGAAGCGTTTTAAGGGTTCTTCTTTTCCTTTTTTTAAAAATATTTTATGCATAAGTAATTGATTATCAATTATAAACACGTTTTCCGAACAATAAACTACCAATTCTCACCATCGTACTACCTTCTTCAATCGCTATTTTATAATCATCGGACATGCCCATCGAAATGTCTTTAAATGATTGATTACCCATGAAATAACTGTTTTTTAAATTGTCAAAAATGTTTTTAAGAGTTTGGAATTCATGTCTGAGTTGCGTTTTATCATCGGTAAAAGTAGCCATACCCATGACGCCGCATATTTCTATGTTTTTACAATCAGACCATAATCTATCATTTACCATCTGACGCACTCCCTCCTGCCACGCTCCGCTCGCAGTGACAATAAAGCCAAATTTAGCCTCTTCATCGGCGATATGAAATTGTAAAAG
This sequence comes from Saprospiraceae bacterium, assembly GCA_043747725.1. Classification (GTDB taxonomy): domain Bacteria; phylum Bacteroidota; class Bacteroidia; order Chitinophagales; family Saprospiraceae; genus JAAFJT01. Next base: position 8,986 of record JAYTON010000235.1, on the reverse strand, counting down.
ACATTTAATTTTTCTATTATTTTTAAAAGCCTGTTTATCAATCTCTTGGAAGAGTTTAAAAGAATCTACAGAATGAATAGTGTGGACGAAAGGAGCGATATATTTTACTTTATTTGACTGCAAATGCCCGATGAAATGCCATTCAACATCCTTCGGTAAAGCAGCGTATTTATCCACCAATTCCTGCACATAATTTTCACCGAAAGCCCGTTGCCCTTTGTCATAGAGTTCCATAATCGCTTCATTTGATTTGGTTTTAGAAACGGCGATCAGCTGCGTATGGGTCGGTTGAAGGTCTTCTAAAATTTGTTTATACATGTTATTGAAATTTGAGCGAAGATAAGGATGAAATTAGGAATGATAAATGATGAATGATGAATTTTTTAGTGGTAGTTAAAAAAAGAGAGCCGAGGGCAGTTTTTCAACTACATTCGGCATTTCATTTTTAGTAGGATAAATTGGTTAATTTCTTAAATCAATTGAACAGTTTTTACCCCCTCAGTATTTCTGCAGGAATTCATTTGGAATGACCTTGAAATTAGAGTTTAATTTTTTTTTTAGAGATAACATCTTGATTTTTAATGATTTGTATCATGTAAGCTCCTTTAGCGAAGCGATTTAAATCAACAGATTTTTGATTACTGCCGACGCTAATATTCCAATTTTCAAATACAACTGTTCTTTCCGACAAATCCAAAACTTGAATTTTAACAGACTTTGACTTTTTACTTTCAATTTGCACAGCAACTTGTGAAGGCGTCGGATTGGGCAATAAAGGAGTGCTTTTAGAATTTTTATTGCAGCGAACTTGCGTTCAATGCTACTATCACTTCTGTAATTCGAGTACTTGCATTTGTTTTTTCTTTTCCAACGCCGCTTTATAATCGCGTGGCATCACTTTCACGAAATGCGGTTTAGGTCCCAAGATGTCCAATTGCCAGCTATTGAGCATTTCATGTGCTTTTTCACTGCCTGTCAGACGAAAATGATCGCGTACCATGCGGCGAATAGTGTCAAAATCTTCATCAGTCACTGCTTCAATATTTGCCATATCGTTGTTGAAATTGGCAGCGAACGTTTTATTTGGGTCATAAATATAGGCAATGCCGCCTGACATACCCGCTCCAAAGTTTTTACCCGTTTCCCCTAAAACAACCACAATGCCGCCCGTCATATATTCGCAACCGTGATCGCCAACGCCCTCTACAACTGCTTTCGCCCCCGAGTTGCGCACCGCAAAACGTTCACCTGCCATGCCCATAATATAGGCTTCGCCCGATGTTGCACCATACAGAGCCACGTTGCCGATGATGATATTTTCAGAAGGAACGAACTTCGCTTTTTCATCAGGAGAAACAGCGATTTTACCACCTGAAAGCCCTTTGCCGAAATAGTCATTTGATTCGCCTTTCAATATAAATGTCGCACCTTTTGTCAAAAATGCACCGAAAGATTGACCTGCCGAGCCTTTAAAACGATAAACAAGGGTATCATCATTTAAACCGACTGATTTATACCTTGTTGAAATTTCATAACTCAACATCGTACCAACAGCTCGGTCAGTATTTCTGATTTTAAAAATGGATGAATACTGCTTACCCGTTTCAAGGGTATTTTCTGCTTTTTTAATCAATTTTTTATCTAAGATGTCCTCCAAACCATGATCTTGTTGTACGGCTTTGTATTGCCCAACACTTTCATCTGCCGGTTCTTTGTAGAGAATAGGAGATAGGTCAACTGTTTTGTATTTCCAATGTTGAGGATTACTTTTAGCTTTCAACATTTCTACTTTACCCACCATTTCATTGATGGTGCGGAAACCCAATTCAGCCATAATCTCTCTTAAATCATTGGCGAGGAATGTAAAGAAATTAATAACGTGCTGTGGGTCGCCTGTAAAACGGGCGCGTAATTCAGGGTCTTGAGTAGCGATACCAACGGGGCAAGTATTGACGTGGCATTTACGCATCATGATACAACCTTCCACAATCAAAGCTGCCGTTGCAATACCCCATTCTTCTGCACCCAACATCACGGCGATGGCCAAATCTCTACCTGTGCGCAATTGACCATCCGTTTGAACCACAACTCGATCGCGCAATTTATTTTTCACAAGGGTTTGATGTGTTTCAGCCAAGCCCAATTCCCACGGCAAGCCCGCATGACGGATACTACTGAGGGGGGATGCACCTGTGCCACCATCGTATCCAGCAATCAATATTTTATCAGCTTTCGCTTTCGCAACACCAGATGCTATAATACCAACACCCGCTTTTGAAACCAATTTGACGTTAATGTCTGCTTTCGGATTGCTATTTTTTAAATCAAAAATCAATTGCGCTAAGTCTTCAATGGAATAAATATCGTGGTGCGGCGGCGGTGAAATCAGACCCACACCCGGCGTACTATGGCGCACCCGACCAATCCATTCATCCACTTTATGTCCTGGCAACTGACCACCTTCTCCTGGCTTAGCCCCTTGTGCCATTTTTATTTGCAATTCAGCGGCTTGACTGAGGTAATAACTCGTCACGCCAAAACGACCCGATGCCACTTGCTTGATGGCAGAGCGTTCCCAATCGCCATTGGCTTTCTTTTCGTATCGGATTTCGTCCTCGCCACCTTCCCCTGAGTTAGAGCGACCCCCTATTTTATTCATGGCAATTGCTAAAGTCGAATGGGCTTCATGCGAAATAGAGCCGAAAGACATCGCGCCCGTAGCAAATCGTTTGAATATAGCTTCAATCGGTTCAACTTCTTCAATCGGAATGGGCGTACCTTTTCTGAAAGTCAATAGACCCCTCAGTGTCAAAGCCTGTTCGTCTTGTTTATTGATGACTTCTGCATATTTTTTATAAACCGCATAATCATTCGTCCGAGTGGAAACTTGCAAAAAGTGGATAGATTGCGGATTTAAAGTATGCGCTTCGCCACGACGTTTCCATTGATAAATACCGCCTTCTTCCAACTGACGCGTCAACCCCAACGGCGTTTCGATATAGGCTAAATGGTGTTTGGCTAAAACCTCTTCTGCCACACCATCAAAACCAACGCCTTCTATGCGAGAGACTGATTTAGTAAAGCATTTATCTACAACTTCACTGTTTAAACCCAATATTTCAAAAATTTGCGCACCCGCATAAGACTGTAATGTTGAAATACCAATTTTAGACATCACTTTCAGCAAGCCTTTTCCAACGGCTTTAATGTATTTATCAATCGCATATTCAAAAGAATGACCGTTGTGTTCGCCATGACCATCTGTTTCAACAATTTGTTTGGCAGTTGCAAATGCCATGTAGGGATTGACGGCTTGAACGCCGTAACCAATTAAACAAGCGATATGATGTGTCTCCCAAATATCGCCAGCCTCTACAATAATGCTACATTTTGAGCGCAAACCAGACTTTATCAAATGATGATGAACAGCTCCCGCAGCCATGAGCGAAGGAATAGGTGCATTGAGCATATCCGTTGCTCTATCACTCAAAATTAAAATATTAGCCCCCTGGCGAACTGCACTTTCAGCGTCGGCACATATCCTATCAACAGCGGCTTTGAGCTTGCCTTTTTCATCTTCTGCATCAAAAGTTATATCAATGATTTCACTTTTGAAATACTTATGATTGAGGTATTTTAATTTAGACAATTCTGAATTTTTCAATACCGGTTGATCCAATGCAATAAAACGCGCAGCACCTTCCGAAGGAATCAAGATATTATCACCCCCCTCAGTCAATTTCACTAAAAGCGACATCACCGAGCGTTCGCGAATCGGGTCAATCGGTGGATTCGTCACTTGAGCAAAAAGTTGTTTGAAATAGCTGCTCAAATGCTGCGGACGCTGCGATAATACTGCCAACGGCGTATCTGCTCCCATAGAACCAATGGCTTCTTCACCCGATTTCGACATCGGATTGATGAGCATTTTGATGTCTTCTTTTGTAAAACCAAATAGTTGTTGCTTTTCAACTAAAAACTTTTGGTCGAGTTCTAATTGTTCGGTTTCGGAGATGACCCCCTCCTGCCACGCTTCGCTCGCAGTGACATTATTACTCTTATTTTTAAGGGTTTTAAGCGTTATTTTATTGTTTTCAACCCAATTTTGATAATCTCTATTTTGACAAATAATGTCTTTCACTTCAGCATCTTCTACAATACAATGCTTATCGAGGTCGGCAATCAGCATTTTACCAGGTTGCAAACGCCCTTTTAAAACAATTTTCTCTTGTGGAATTTCTAAAGCACCTGCCTCAGAAGCGGCTATCAAGACATTGTCATCTGTCAAGCAATAGCGCAACGGACGCAAACCATTTCTATCCAAAGTAGCCCCTACAACAATACCATCCGTGAAACAAATTGCCGCCGGACCGTCCCAAGGTTCCATCATTGTTTCATGGTATTCATAGAAAGCTTTTTTATAGTCTGCCATTTGTTCATCATGCTCCCAAGCCTCCGGAATCATCATCATTAAAGCATGAGGCAACGAACGACCATTCATCACTAAAAACTCTAAAACATTGTCGAAATTAGCCGAATCTGATAAAGCCTGACCACATACAGGGAATAGTTTTTCCAATTCATCTTCAGAGAATACAGATGATTCCATGACCATTTCCTTCGATTTCCACCAATTGACATTGCCTGTAATCGTATTGATTTCACCATTGTGAGCAATGTAGCGGAAAGGTTGAGCGAGCTTCCATTTAGGTACTGTATTGGTCGAAAAGCGGCTGTGCACAAGGGCGATTGCAGATTTTAAATCCGAATCATGCAAATCAGGATAGAAAGGGCGCACTTGATGCGTCGTCAATTGACCTTTGTAAACCACCGTTTTATAAGAAAACGAAGGCATATAATAATGGTCAGCCGTTTGAGGAAAGGTCTGATGTATTTTATGCGTAGCATATTTTCTCAACACATACAAACGGCGTTCGAGCCAATAACGGTCTGGTGGCGTTTGGCGAGCCTTTACAAAAACATGCTCCATACGCGGCTCAACTGACACGGCTGTTTGCCCCAATTCATCATCATCCGTCGGCACCATGCGATAACCAAGCAGGTCGAATTCCATTTCATCAATATAATCATTGAGCAATGCCCGACATTGATTTCTCAAATTTTTATCTTGAGGGAAAAACACCACGCCCACACCATATTCTCCAAATTCAGGCAATTCAAAACCATTTTCCCGCGCCTTCTTGACAAAAAAATCATGCGGCGTTTGTATCATAATACCCGCACCATCACCCGTATTAGGTTCGCATCCACAAGCACCGCGATGCTCCATATTGGTGAGCATTTTGAGCGCATTCTCTACTAATTCATGCGTTTGTATGCCATCCAAATTGGCGATAAAACCCGTTCCACACGAGTCTTTTTCAAGTTCGGGAACATATAAACCTTTAGTAGGCAAGTTTGCATTTAACAGTTCTGTCATTGTATATGTTGATAATTAATTAGTCAATGAAATACCCCTCAGTTCTGCTGCATTTCTCGCAGTGACAATTTGTTGCTCGCAATAGATAAAGAGGGCAATTTTCTACTTAAAATTGTAAAAAGCAGGTTATAATGGTTCTGTTGATTGGTAGGGTTACAAAGTTCTTAATTTTTTTCCAATTGAAAGACATAAATTTTAATAAAGTACGATTTTCAAGTGAAAAATAGGGTGATAGGGGATAGCCATTTTAAAATTATGAATGGCAATGACTTTTGAATTGGAAAATTTAAGAATGTTTTTCCATTTAAAATAAAATAAAATATTGAATGTCTTTTTTATAAACTAAGTTTTAAAACCTCTGTGTAAAATAGTTTGTTATTCATAAAAAACAGCCACTTCATCCAAGGGTTTCCGCTTAATATCAGGCACTAAAGCTTCATCCGCTGCATAACCCACAGGCAATAAAAGAAACGGACGTTCATTATCAGGGCGTTTCAATACCGTTTTCAAAAAATTCATCGGGCTTGGTGTATGGGTCAAAGTCACCAAACCAGTTTCATGAATAGCGGCAATCAAAAAACCACATGCGATGCCCAGAGACTCTTGAACATAATAGTGCTTTTCCTTATTCAAACCCGTCGATTGAGCAAAAACTACGATGAGCCAAGGGGCAATTTCTAAAAAAGGCTTTTGCCAGTCCGTTCCCAAAGGAGCTAAATCTTTGAGCCATTGCTCGCTCATCCGACCATTATAGCTATCAAATTCCTCTTTTTCCGCAGCAGCCCGAATAGCCCTTTTTACTGAGGGGTCACTCACCGCGCAAAAAGTCCAAGGCTGTTTATGCGCACCTGAAGGCGCAGTGGAAGCTGTTAGTATGAGCTTTTCAATCACCTCTTTAGATATAGCTTTATCTGAAAAATCCCGAACAGTGCGCCTATTATCCATTTTATGATAGAAATTACTTACATTTTGCTGCATTTCCTCTTTTGAAACAAGCGGCATTGAATAGGCAATATGCGGATATTGATTGATAATCTTTTTCATAAAAAATGATTTAACTACAAATTAATGCAATTTTTAAAACTCTAATTCTAATTTTACATTTTAAAATTCATAACTCATCATTCATAACTCATTATAATTTGTGGAACTGAATCAAATCAAAACGATTTACTTCGTCGGCATCGGTGGCATCGGCATGAGTGCCTTAGCCAGATATTTTTTAAGCAGAGGCGCAGCGGTGCATGGCTACGACAAAACCGAAACCGAATTCACCAAAGCCCTCGCTACTGAGGGGATGCTCATTCACTACACTGATGATGTTTCGTATATTCCCAAAGGCGTGGATTTGGTTGTATATACGCCAGCGATTCCAAAAGAACATACTGAATTGGTCTGTTTTCAACTAAACGGTTTTCCCATTTTGAAACGCTCGGAGGTTTTGGGCATTATTTCGAGGGGCATGAAGTGCATCGCGGTGGCGGGTACGCATGGGAAGACGACGACATCAAGTATCGTGACGCATATTTTGCGGACAGGTGGCGTAGATACTACGGCGTTTCTGGGCGGTATTTCTCTCAGTTTGGGCAGTAATTTTGTGCAAGGGCAATCCGATTGGGTGGTCGTTGAGGCAGATGAATACGACCGTTCGTTTTTGAGATTGAGCCCTGATATTGCCATTATCACGGCTATTGACCCCGACCATTTGGATATTTATGGTGATGAAGAGAATTTCAGAAAAGGCTTCCATGATTTTACTAAAAAGGTGAAGGACAATGGTCAGGTGTTCCCCAATTCGACGCTTTTACTAAGGGGGGATGACGACGATGCACAACGCCATATTCGCTACGATGATTATGGTGTGAATGTAGGGGTTTATCGAGCTGAAAATATACGGGTTGAGAATGGCTTTTTTGTTTTTGATTATAAAAGTCCTTTGGGTAATATAGAGAATATCAAATTCACGTTGCCCGGCAATCACAATGTAGAAAATGCGACGGCTGCCATTGCGGCGGCTCAACAAATAGGCGTGGAAAGTGAAGCGATTAAAGCAGCTTTAGCCAATTTTAAAGGCATCAAACGCCGTTTTGATTTTATACTGAGGGGGGATGCCGCAAAGGAAAATGAACCAAAAACACTTAATCAACAGCCTGTTTTCATTGACGATTATGCCCACCATCCAACGGAATTGGAAGCGGCGATTGCAGCCGCCAAAACGCTTTATCCCGATAGACGGATTACAGGTATTTTTCAACCGCATTTGTTTACCCGCACAAGGGATTTTCAAGATGGTTTTGCCGCCGCTTTAGACAAACTCGACGAAGTATTTTTGATGGATATTTACCCTGCCCGAGAGTTGCCAATAGAAGGTGTGACAGCGGATATTATTTTCAATAAAATGAAAAACTCGCATAAAACCCTTGTAACAAAGCAAAATTTAATGAAAACGCTTACAAAACATCAAAGTACTGAGGGAGCATTCGATGTTGTGATGACATTGGGTGCAGGCGATATTGATACTTTTGTGAAGCCGATTAAAGACTTGTTGAGCTGATTTGAACTGACTTGAGATTAATTCAAGTCTTTATTTTTCTTATTATTAAGCCACTCATAACCACTTAAAGCCATTGTTTCAGAAGATTGCAAACCAAGTACTATATCACTTTTGGAAATGCCTTGTTCAACGAGTATTTGAGCAATTAGGACATCTGTCCTATTTTCCTTTAACCACACTTTACCATTTTGAATAGCAAGGTGAAAAACAACATAAAAATAATATTGCTCATTACGCCACCCGAGATTGAGTAATTGAAAGGAATTGCGTTCAGAGTCAAGATACTGAACACTCTCGAACACTCTCCAGTTTAGTGAACACTCTCTCATAAATCAAGCGACAGCAAAGCCCAAAAAATGTCGGGCAGAAGGCGGCACAAAACCTAAGACAATATCTTGACGGTCAACACCTGCTGCCATGAATTCATCTACTACTTCGCGCTCCGTGTTATTGCATTACATCCATATTTTTCCGTCAATAATATCGAAATGAAAGTAGCTTTTTTTTACTTTTTACCGAATTCATGTTTTAAGATAAATCTGCAAAATAGCTTTCTGTTTTTCTGAAAAAATAAATGCCGAATAATAGGATGATGAAAGCTGTCAAAAATTGGATAGATAAATTATATAAATCAATTCCTTCACTCATTTGAGCTTGCTGAATATTAAAAATGCTTCTTACCAAATCAATGGCGCCGGCTATGGGATTTAACAGCATTATTTTTTGAATCAAAGAATTGTTGAACGTTTTTGAAGAATAGAGAATAGGATTCACGAACAATAAAAACTGTATAAAAAAAGGCAAAGCGTATTGAAAATCACGGTATTTGACGTTCAACGCCGCTAAAAATGTACCCAATCCAAAGGTAGTCATGACTGTGATTAAAATACTGAGGGGTAGAAAAATGATGAGTTTGATGAAGGAAAATGGTATTTCGTAATAAAAAATAAGACCGATGAAGACTATAAAAGCAAATAGAAAATCAAATAAAG
>JAYTON010000234.1:0-2223 GCA_043747725.1 Saprospiraceae bacterium | reverse complement strand
GCACACACGTCTTGGTCATCAAAAATGGGTTTCCACGTCGCCCCAGCGTCTTCAGTTTTCCAGATGCCGCCCGAAGCTGCACCTACGTAAGACACAAGTGGGTTGCCCGTTTCGCCGACTACGGCAATAGTACGATTGCCATCAACGCCGATATAGCGATATTTTAGTTCTGAAAAAAGTTTGCTATCAGCATTTTGCGCCGACAGTGAGAGTACGCACAAAAGCGTAGCGATAGAAGTTAATATGCGGTTTGTCATAGTTTACAGTTAGTTATTATTCAACTGTAAATGTATGAAAAGGTATTTGAATGGTGCAAATAATGGTGATTTTTAGATGAAAATAAGCATAATCGTCTTTTTGTCGTTAAACCGAACCGCCCCAATAAAATTCTTTGAAATCTTGAACAGGCGCATGACGACCAATGAGCCATGTATCTGTTATTTTCAAAGAGGATGCTCTATTTTTCAGTATAGCTAAATCACTGGCAGATGGTGTTTCTTTCACTTCGACAGCCACTTTGCCGTCCAAAATAAAGTCTATTTCTTGTCCTGATAGTTTTTGATGATAATGCAGCGCACCCAACCGCGATAGTTGATTGGCTATAGCATTTTCAAAGACTTGACCGCTGTTCACTTGTGCCAGTGTTTGCAAAATACCCGTATCAGCCATATAGACTTTTTGTTGTTTATTTATTTCACGGTCTGGATTATTAGAGAAAAAAGGTATGAATTTGACGAAATAAGTATATTCCAATAGCTCAAGATAATCTTTCAGTTTATGGCGATTGATGCCCACAATGGTTGCTAACTTAGCATATTCGATTTTGCTTCCTGTTCGATTGGCTAATAAACGTATAATTTTCAACAAATCATCAGATGCGGCAAAATCAGACAATAGAGCAATATCCAACTCAATATAGGCATTCACAATATCTTTCAAAAAAGCTATTTTATCTGCATCTGTTGCTGCCAATGCAACCTCTGGAAACCCACCAAAACGCAAGTATTCTTCGTACAGTGCTTTCCATTTATGATAATAAGTTGCAATAAATGGTTGTTTTGAAAAACGAATAATGGTATTATTATTTTCGCCTTTGAACGCCGCAAATTCAGCAAAATCTAAGGGATACATCTCGAAAATTTGCTTTCGACCCGCCAAACTTTCTGAAAACCTATTTTTTAAATAAAAAGAACTCGACCCAGAAACAATGAATTTTGCACCATAAGTATCATACAAATATTTTATAACGCTTGTAGATTGCGGCACAAGTTGAATTTCATCAATTGCTATAACAGAGGGTTGCGATAAGTCAATGCCCTCTACCGCCAAGTTGATTTCTATATCTTTATAAGAATTTTGGTTCCAAATAAAGCGATTATCCGCTTTTTCAAAATCAAGATAAATTTTATTATCATGCGCAATATGGCTTAATAGGTACTTCAAAGCCGTTGATTTACCGACCCGCCGCATACCTGTAATGACAGTGACTTGCGGTTTGTTCAAATGCTCTAAAAGTGCAGGAAATATGGAACGTTCTATCATTTTAATATTAAATTTGTCGAATAAAAGTACAAATAATATATAAATATGTCAAATTTTTTTACATATTTATATATTATTTGTAAATAAATTTTACAAATATACTAAAATATAATGACTTTTGAAGTATGAATAAGTGATTTTAGATAAAAATACTGAGGGTCGTGTTCACAACGGACAGTTAGAACATTTTGATGAAACGCTTAAATGGAAAGACAAAAAAGATAAAACAACCCATTCGAATATTGATGAGGTTAAAACAATTTATCAACACAAAGATTGGTTGTGGTCAAATTTTTTCATGGTACAATCTGATACCAATAACCTCAAAGGTACAAAAACGGTTGATTATATATTGAAGCCTGATTCAAAAGATTATGACCCCTACAAATTATTTGATTATAGCCCTAATACGCATCATTATATACCCAATATTGACTTGCCAGATACAGATAGGAAAAGGATACAAGACATGATTGATATTTTAGGTCTTAATTTCCCGAATGTTCAAAATAAAAGAAAACAAGTGGTAGAGCGTGCAGTAAGATTTCCATTAGTCGAGGAAAATGAATTTCCAACGGCTATTCAATTTTATAAATCCAATATGTAATATGTTTTTTTGATAAAGACAATTCCGCTTAAATAATTCTATGAAGCCACTCAATTATAATGTCTGAGAATACC
>JAYTON010000233.1:0-10728 GCA_043747725.1 Saprospiraceae bacterium | reverse complement strand
GCCATAAAAATCAAAATTGGTCACTGAATTAGTGAACTTAACCAGTAAAGGCGAAGGCTCGCTAACTCCAAAAGGAAAATTAGGGTCAATAGAAGTACTCACTCTAATAAAACGCCAAGGCGTGGTGTTTGGAAAAGACACAATAATGCCGAGAATAAGGCGACGAGCGAATAAAATATCCGCAGCATCAATGTCATTGCTACTATTAATATCGCCACAAAAGGCTTTGGCAGGTGAATTAAATTCAGAAATGCTCAGTAAATGACGACGAATGAGCAATAAATCTGTCGCATCCACCCCATTTTCATACGAATCATTTTTAGCTAAACGAACGGCTATATCCACATTGTTTGTAATATTTGGAAAACTGAAATCACCTGTGCCATTGGTCGTGGTGGAGTCATTGCCCAAATAAACTTTGATGTTCGGCATTGGCACATTGTTCCAAAAGCGCACTTTCCCAGCTACCGACACGCCTGTTTGCACAGGTGTATTAGTGCCACCGAGCGTCAAAACGCTTGAATTAATAGGGTCGAGCCAATCTTTTAGCCTTGACTGAGGGGTACTATCGCCATCCCATGACTTGGCTAACCAGCCCGAAAGAGCAAAATAAACCTGACACTCGAAGTAATTGCCGCCGTGCAATTGCCCAATAATTCGCCCATTGGCATCAAAAATAGGCGAACCTGATGAACCGGGCTCCATACCACCTTGGTCAAAAATGCTCTGAATATGCGAACGAGGCGGTGTAATAACAGTTGTAGCGGCATCCCATGTAGTCGCTACATTGCTGACTGTCGGAGCATCATTGTCTACGCTGACTTTTTTAATATCGCCTTGCGGGTGGTGAATCATGGTGTTTTTATTAGTCAAATTCGATGAATCTCGATTCCAACCGTTGAAATATGCATTATAATTGGTGGGAACGCGCTGAGAAAGTTCCAAAAGTTGAAAATCACTGGCACTTCGGGCAGCTCGTACGGTGCAGCCTTGAATGGAAGGCACATTCGGCTCAGTAGCGAGATTATTGCAATCAGGCGATTCATAATTGAAATAAAAAGTCCACAACTCATGGATGGGCGTGTAACCGTCGTCGCAGTGAAATGCACTCAGCACATACGGCGTACCGTCCATTTTAGTATTATTAATCATCGAACCTGTGCACCAGCCCATACCCCCTTGAACAACCATTAGGATACGCACCACACCCCGTTTTTCAGTCTGAACTGCCGCACCTTGCGGACAATTGATGTTGATTTCGCAGGGGAAAGATTCATTAAAATTATTAGTGCCTAATTTGCCCGTTGGGTAGGCGTGATAGATTTTTTTTATTTTAAAACTTTTTGTTTTACGTGAGTTTTTAGGCTCAAAATACTCAATTACCACTTCCTGCCCTTTAATAAATGGCGTTAAAAAAAGGTGGCTTGTAGTACTATTTGAAGCATCGTATGCTCCTCTAACTTGTTGATAATCAGGCGAATAAACAAATAGTTGACAACCTTCGGGCAGCTCAAAATCTTCAAAAGAAAGGGCTAAGCCCAACGCATCTTTTGAATGAATTTTTAATTGCCAAAGCCTACCGCCGTTGGGCAATTCTGTCCAAACGCCATTTTTTTCTTTATCCAAATCGACATCAATCGGAACGGCGAAACGGAAATTGGCGAAAATGCCTTTGTCTTCTTCACGGATTTTTGCCCAGTCGGGCTGTGGAATATCTTGGACAGGTATCGGCGTGGATATTTTCCCATCTATACTGAGGGGGGTGCCGCCTTTTGAAATTTGTCCAAATCCGTAGGATATTTTAATAAAAAGCAATATGAGAAGCGTCAGACGAGTGTATATGTTACGGTTCATGAGATAGATTAATTTCTAAATGAAAATTAGGTGTAAAAGTAGTGGTGTTTTACAATAAAAACAATAATCGTAAAAGGGTAGAAATTTAGTTGTGAGTTGTGTCAAATGTGGCTATTTTATCATCGCTTCATAAATCACCGTTTGGATACGTGACCGGTAATTACCGTTAATGATTTTATTATTATTCATATCGGGGTAAGTCCTATTGGAAAGGAAAATATAAATCAGGTTATTATCGGGGTCGGCATAAAAAGCATTGCCCGTGAAGCCAGTATGACCGAAGGTATTGGAGGAAGCTAATAGACTCATATTCGCTGTCTTTTGAGAATCCAGTTCTTTCATATCCCAACCAAAACCACGCCGCGAGCTACCTCCTTGCCGGGTCGTAAAAAGGGCAATTGTTTCGGGTTTGAGGTAGTGCATACCCGCATATTCGCCTTTATTCAAGAGCATTTGTAGCAAAACGGCTAAATCCGCAGTGGTAGAAAAAAGCCCGGCATGACCACTTACGCCGCCGAGCATAGCCGCCGCCATATCATGTACATGCCCGCGCAATTGCTGATACCTGAAATATTTATCTTCCTCAGTAGGCGCAATATTCGTTTCGGGGAAATGGGTCAGTGGATTGAACAAAGTGCGGCTCATACTGAGGGGGTGGTAATAGGTATCAGTCGCATATTGGTCAAGGGTTTTACCCGATATATTTTTTATGACATCGGTGAAAAGAATAAGACCCAAATCCGAATAGACATAATGGGTATTTTCTCTCAACGGCGATTGGATAATGAGCTTTTTTATAGTATCCGCATAGGCTGCTTTCATATACAAACCCTTTCCCACTTCTATCGGATAATCGCTTGAAAGCACATGAGAATACCAATTGGGTGAAGGAAAAACCTTTAATTCACCATCAATAATAGCCGTTTTGAGGGTATTTTTATAAAACGGAATCCATGCTTGCAAGCCCGCTTGATGAATCAAAATGTCTTTAATCAATAAATCTTTTTTATTGGATTCGTTGCCCAAAGCATCTTTTTCAGCCATGAGAGGGAGGTATGTTGACATTTTTTCGTTCAAATCTATCTTGCCTTCTTCATATAATTTCATGAGGCAAACGGTCGTAGCAGCGCATTTTGTAATAGAAGCAAGGTCATAAAGGTCTTGTGTCGTGGTCGGTTGCGCTTTGATATAGGTGTGATAACCGAATGCCTTATGATAAACCACTTGCCCATTTTTAGCCACCAATATTTGGCAACCAGGTGCCGCACCTTTGGCAATTAATTCATTGGCAATAGCGTCAATTTGTAACAGTGCCTTGCTGTTCATCCCCACTGCTTCGGGTAGTTCAGTATTCCATTCCAAACGATTGATTTTTTTTGAGGGCAAATCCTCCAAAGTGTTAAGCCCCATGCCACCTTTGGATTTTTCAGAAGCGGTAACGGGTAGTTTACCCTTAAAATCAAAAATGCCGAAAATGCCTTCTGCCGCCAATTCCTGCGTCACTTTATCTTCATTAAAACATTCTAAAACCGTTGGTATATCGTCAAAATATTTCAACGCATAGGGATTTCCAAATACAACCAGCACCACCTTCGTCACTTTATTCAATTCATTCACAAAGTCTTTCACATCGTTAGATAAGCCAAATCCAACATTTGAATTAGATTTCATATCATGCAAACTGACGATGACAATTTTCTTTTTACTGAAATAATCCAGCATTTCTTTCTTTTTATCTGCACTAAAATCTTTAACGAGATTAAATTGATTGATAATACCATAATTATTGAGCATATCTTGAAAGGGCGTCAACCGATTAGCACCTAAACTCAACGTTGCCATGCTATCGGGTTGATAGCTTTTGAAGGGCAGCAATTTATGGTCGTCTCTCACCAGCGTGAGCGCATTTTTAACAAGCTCCCTCTTTAAAGATACGCCATTGTAGGAATTTATATCATTTCTGACATTAAAAGGGTCAATATACTGAGGGGTCGTCAAACTATAATGGTACTTTGCGCGGAGGACTCGTTTCACACTCGCTTCTATGTCATTGGTATCAATTTTACCTTCTGCGACGTATTTTTTTATAGCCGTAATCGTAGCCGGAATATCTTCGGGTAAGCAAATTATATCGCAGCCCGCTTCGAGGGCTTTTGCTTCTGCCTCGCCGTGGTGATAATATTTTGTCACGCTTTTCATTTCCATAGCGTCGGTAAAAATTAAGCCTTTGAAGCCAATTTCAGTTCTCAACAAATTGCGCACAGCATTTTTACTCAATGTAGCGGGCATATGAGCCGCACTATCAATCGAAGGTATGTGCAAATGCGCTATCATCAAGCTACCAATGCCTTGCTGACTCAATACTCGAAAAGGCATCAACTCCAGAGCATTCAAACTCACCATATTTTTATTGATGATGGGTAAATCTTTATGCGAATCTACTTCCGTATCGCCATGCCCTGGGAAGTGTTTGGCACATGCCATCACGCCATTATCCTGCATCCCCCGCATATATTCAAAGCATTTTGCCGCCACATTGCGCTTGTCTTCTCCAAAGCTGCGCTCGTTGATGACGGGGTTATTGGGGTTATTGTTCACATCCGCTACAGGCGCATAATTGATGTGCACCCCTATGCGACGGCATTCATTCGCCACCGCTTGACCAAATTTATAAATCAAAGCATTGTCTTGAATGGCGCCGAGCATGAGTTGCTTAGGATAAGCAATCGCAGCTCCTTTTAAACGCATATTCAAGCCCCATTCAGCATCCATCGAAATAAATAGTGGTACTTTCGACATCGCTTGATACTTATTCGTCAGCTCTAATTGCTTCTCAGGCGTGCCTTGAAAAAAGCATAAACCGCCTATAAAATACCGTTGAATCAAGTCTTCCACTAGTGCAATATGATCAGCGCCCAAGTTGCTATGCGCCCGAATCATGAACAATTGTCCGAACCGTTGCGTATCCGTCAATGATTGATAAAGGCTATCCACCCACCAATCTTCAGCCGATTTTTGAGCGTTTAAATGCAATGAAAATCCTAAAATGATAAGTACAAAGGTTAATTTACGCACGCGACTTTCTTATTTTTATTAAAACTACAGGATTCAATTTGAACAAAATTAGAGCATTTTATTGTTTTTTTTCATCAAAATACTGGGGGATATTCTTTTTAGGAAAAACACTCCTCTATTTAAGATAGGAAATTATTAGCCTTTCGCCTATCTTGCTTTGCCGTAAATACCAGCCTGCAAGTTCTAAAACCTTATTCTCGTCATCATCAGGAATAAGGTCAAGTTTTATAGTCGGAAAATATTTAATAGACTTAGATTCTATGTCAGCACGTAACGTTTCTAATCGAATGAAAAAGCGATTATCTCCCAAAGAAATAATCGCTTTCTCGATAAGTGAAATCTAAAATCAAACCCTACTTTTTCTCCCCCACAGCCTTAGGCACCTCAGCCGCCCCTGCCTGTATAAGATTGCCAAAGAAAATCATATTGGCGAACAGTTTATTCGTGCCGTACCAAAACGCGCGGAAATTCGGATTATCAATCATGCAGATTGAGCGACCTGCGCCCGCTTGCGAGACGATAATCGAAGGCGTATTTTTTACCGCATCCGTCCATTTTGATTTCATGTAGCCGCTTGCCAACGGATTGGCAGTATAAACCAACGGCGCAGCATATATATTTTGTGGCATCTCCATAAAAAAAGTGTCAGCCCTGAAAACAGGCACTTTCAAAGAGTGATAGCCATAGAGCAGTGGGTGCGACAAGTCCGCATCGGCTTCAAATATAGCTCCACCGATGACCGCAGAGCCTTCGTCATTTTCTAATTTTGAATACGCTCTACGAGCTGCTGGTTTAGTTTCTTTTTTAATGGTTTTAAAATCAACCGCTGCCAAATCATTCGCTTTTAAAAACTTTACAGCCCTGCCAAAAGCGATTAAAGTGCCACCACCCGTAGCATATTCCTTCAATTTTGAAGCAATAGTCGGCGAATAAGTGCCATCCACTAAGACAACACTCGTGTAAGCCGTTAAATTATTGCGCCCAATATTCACCACATCGAGCATGGTCAAAGTCATATCGTAGCGCGTATCCATCAAGTGCCAAACTTCGCCAGCATCATTATTCGTCACGCCATCGCCGACGAGCATCGCCACATTCGGTTTTCTCACTGTCACTGCCGACGGGCTGCCCATATCCACCCCCTCAGTAGCCAGCCCTGTTTTCAAGGAAAAAACAGTCGCGCCCGTCTTTTTTACCGCAGTTTGAATCAATAAATAAATAGATTCCGCTGATTTTGTTTGATTTTGAAGGGGAACGACGATGGTACCATAATCAAAATTCTTCACCCCCTCCTGCCGCGCTCCGCTCGCAGAGACATCTGTCCCAATGGGGCTGTTAACATCCATTTTTGAAGGATCCATTAATACTTTTACCAAAAGATTCTCTTGCAAAAGGGCGTTGAGCAAATTGGGTGCATAATAATCATCAAAAGCAAATGCATACCCATAACTGCTCTGCCCACCGACGACTTGACCCGTTGGAAAAGTCCAATCCGTTACCTCTTTTCCAAGCATATTTATATTGAAATTGCCGCCATCTAAGGCTTTAAAATCCAAACCAAACGCCATCGGCAAAGTCCAAGCAGAAATATCATAAAAAAGAGAATCCGTGAAAAAGCCATTCGACCCCTCAGTATATTTCTCAAAAGATGCCTTGATGAGCTTATATTGTTGCTGTTCAGTCGGTACAATATAGGCTGAACCTTTCTCCAGTCCCTGCGTATTTTGATTCAATTCAAAAACTTTTATCTGATTGCGTTTCAATATTTCAATAAAATGAAAAAGCCTTGATTTATCGTATTTATTGCCGAAAACGTAGGCTTTTCGAGTGTCTTTAGCGGCTTCATCCTTCGCATTTTTATAAAAATCGCGCTGATAATTCAAGATTTCAACCCTTAAATTTTTAGCCGCTTCAATGGTTGAAAATGAAGTCGTTAATTGATTTCGAATAGTAAAAGGAAAACTCAACAAACCATTAGTGGTGCGCTGCAAATGCCCGCGTGAACTCGCTTGCTCAAACAGAATCCCAATCGAGCCGTTCACATCGGGATAGGTCGAGCCTTTGCCGTAATAAAAATCATCATACCCTTGTTTTGTAAAATAGAGTGAACCGATTTTATTCAAGGCTTTTGCATGAAATTCAGCGATTTTACCCGTCAATTCCTGATTTTTCTTTGGCGTAAATGGATTAATGCGCGTGGGTTCGCCAGGCATGAAAAAGAACGTGGAATTGCTACCCATTTCATGGTGGTCGGTCAAAATATTGGGTTTCCATTCATGAAAAAAGGCTAATCGAGCTTTGGATTCAGGTTGTTGAGCGACAAGCCAATCGCGGTTGAGGTCAAACCAATAATGATTCGTCCGTCCGTAGGGCCACACTTCGCTGAACTCTCGGCTCGCTGGGTCTGACACCAAATTTTTAGACCGGTGCATATTTACCCACTGACTGAACCGCTGCATCCCATCGGGATTGAACGATGGGTCAAACAAAATGACAATATTTTTCAATGTTTCATCCACTTCCGCGCCTTGTGCTGCCGCCCAATAATACGCTGCTAAAATGCCCGCGTTCGCCCCACTCGGCTCATTCCCATGAATCGAATGCCCTTGATACACCACAATCGGCATTTTTGACACATCCAAACCGCTGGATACTGAGGGGTCGGTCAGCCGCACATGGTCTTCTTTAATTTTATCAATATTGCGTTGATTTTCAGGAGAAGTAATGGTCAATGCCATCACAATGCGATTTTCATGCGTGCGCCCCAATATTTTTGACGTAATTCTCTCCGAAAGCCTATCAAGTTCGCGCATATACGACACTAATTGGTCATGGCTGACGTGTTGTTCACCGATTTGAAAGCCGAAAAACTCTTCGGGCGTAGGGATATTTTTATCGTAAGTGACGTTTTCAGGCAAATAATAGGAGAGTGGCTTCTTCTGCGCTGAAAGGGAAACGGTGATGAATGCAAAAATGAGTAGTAAGGTATTTTTCATCATTAAATTATTGGTTGATTTTTTTAAAATTTATAACTTGTTGATTACTAAACTTTCTAAAAATTAAAAACATCCGAAGATATTTTATTTTCGTAAATCTAATTATTGTGAAAATAAGTAAAAAACCATTGTCATCATTTCAATTCGTCAAAATGCACAAGTTTAATGACAAACTCACACCTCATAATTCATAATTAAAAAAAGCACCCCTCAGTATGAAAGGGTGCTTATGTCAAACCAATAAGAGATTTATATATTTTTCAAATTTATGCCCTCTTGGTAGTAGGGCGCTTACTTACTCTTCATTTTTCTTTGGATTTGTACATTTTAAGCCATGGACGGTCATTTCCCAAATAGCAATATCCGCATCCCAACAAGGCTTATTATCTTCCCAATCGCCTATTTCATTAAAATCAATATTGACGCGGCGTCCGACATCATCTTTTTTAATTTTAATTTTTTTACCAACCGGCACTTTCAGGGTCAAATTAACGGTTTGGTTGCGCCATTTTATGCCTTTAGGTATTTGAAATTCATGAGCCAGACGTAATTCATTGCTGACGTTTTCCATTTTATAATCCACATTGCTCAAATATTTACGCGCTTCATCTTGATTTCTACCGCGTGAATTGATGTTTTTAACGAGTTCAAATTTATCGCTTTCGCTTTTCACGATTTTCAGATTTACATCTTCACTCACAAGATAGTCTTCTGAAATATGAACGCTACCGAATTGAGTATTGATTTCTCCATAAGGATTATTGAGTGTCGATATAGTCAGGGTTTCAACATTCGGATTGGCCAAATCCACTGTTTGCGTAATCTCTGCTTTTTGATTAAATTGCTTCGCTGTTTTGCCTGCAATAACACCTAAAATGGCAAAGCTAATACCCCAAATTGCCCATAAGCTGCCGACTACTGCACCACCTGTCGGGCGTTTAAAAAATAACCGCCTTAAGAACAAGACCATCAAAATAATAGGAATTGAAACCAAACAAAATGCTGAAAAAATAGCAACTGGCGGCGCAAAATGAGAGTCGGTAATGTATCCAAAAAACGGATATCCCATGGCTAAACCAATCGCCCCACTTATCCAAGATACCAACATCGCTACTATCAAACCAATCACCACTGCCCCGATGACGATTTTCCAAACACCGCCCATACCCCTCAGTATAAGCCCAATAGCATCGCCGATTTTACCGCTCGCTTGATGAATCTGGCTTCTAAAACGCTCTTGATTTTCAGGATTACTGAATTCATTCACTTTTAGTGAAATATCTTCAACACCTTTGCCGACTGATTTTGCAATAGAATTGACATCAATAGGCTCGCCTCGCATGGCGAGGCGGTCAGCAGTATTTTTCGCTTCAGGAATGATGATGGATAATATAATATAGAGCAAAACACCCGTGCCAAAGAAAGAAACGATGGCGAGAAAGCCAATTCGCACCCAAATAGCATCTTGAATACCGAAGTACGCGGCTATACCAGAGCAAACGCCGCTCACTACTTTATTTTCAGTATCGCGGAAAAGGCGTTTACCTGTTTTGATGCCGGAAGCACCCCCCTCAGTATTTGCCTGTTTTTGAGGCTCATCTTCGGAGATAGCAGCCGCACCAAAATCCTCAGGCGTACCCATCACACTCACAGCATTTTTGACATCTTGAATCATGGCGATGGCGCGTTTGCCCATGTTTTCTTTCAAAAGTTCGCCGATACGGGCTTCGATGTCGCTCATAATTTCTTCATAACCTTCCGAGTTGCGAAAGTGATTATGAAGCGTTTGGAGGTAGTTTTCCAAGTAGCGGTAGGCATCTTCATCAATTGTAAGTGGCACACCGCCGAGATTTATATTAAAAACCTTGTTCATTTTATGTAGGTAATAAGATGATTGAAAAATTATGGATTAACGACCTTGTCAACGGCGTCTGTGAATTCATTCCACGCCCCCCGTAGTTCGTTCAAAAATTCTCTGCCGACGTCAGTCATTTTGTAGTACTTGCGTGGCGGTCCGAATTCGGATTCATGCCAAGTGTAAGCCAGGTGACCCGAGTTTTTCATCCGCGTGAGCATTGGGTACAATGTGCCTTCCACGACTTCCATGCCCGCCTGTTCTAATCCCTTTTTAATATCAGCAGGATACACCTCATCGTGATTGGCTATTATCGAAAGGACGCATAGTTCTAAGGCGCCTTTTCTCATTTGCTGTTTTGTATTTTCAGTATTCATGATGCAAAGATATGGCTATTGCTTAGTATTATGCAACACATAGTACTGTTTTTAGTAGATTAATTTAGTGCATTAGTCGAAATATCGACACTAAATGCGCCAGAGGCGTAAAATATCGGTAGAAAAAATTGATGTGAAGTGGGTAATAGCCACAGCGTGGCGAAATATAAAGACCAAAATTGCGCCGCGATGCGGCTGATACTGAGGGGGTGCTTTAATTATTTGCTACCAATATTATGCACCTCTGGTGCAATTTAACTGACTATTTTATGATGAACTAACTAACAGTTGTTAGTTCCAAAATAAACATGTAACTTTGTCGAAATATTACTGCAACCATCGTCACTTCTTTTTTCAATAAATGATGTACAACCCTGCTATTGAAACTTTGCCACTCAACAAATTGAGGGCTTTACAAAATAAAAGGCTGCGGCATCAAGTCGCTCAAGTGTATGAGCATGTTCCTTTTTATCGTCAAAAATTGGATGAAATAGGTATTCGCCCTTCTGATATTAAAGGTGTAGGAGATTTACATAAAATCCCTTTTACCCACAAGCATGATTTAAGAGAC
>JAYTON010000232.1:0-2405 GCA_043747725.1 Saprospiraceae bacterium | reverse complement strand
TTGGTTGGCGATGTCGTCAAAGTTTTGAGGTTCATTGAAAAGCTTTGAATATTCGGCATAAAACGGCTCGCCCATATACAAGCCATCAAGCCACATTTGATACGGATACCGCTTCTTATGCCAGAAGCCGCCCTCCTTTGTGCGCGGATGCGTCGTCAGTTGTGAGCGAAAGAGTTGGGCGGCTTTTTTATACTTTTCTTTACCCAAAACTTGATATAACAATAAACACGCTCTTGCAGGTGGCAACATATCAATATTGTATTCGCTCAATTCATACGTGCGCACACTGCCATCTTCTTGAACAAAATTGTCAATCAATTTTTGAATATAATTAAAATACTTGCCATCGCCCGTGCGTCGCCACACTTGTTCGATGCCTGTGAGCAATACACCCATTTCATAATTCCATCGTTCGGGCTTCGTTTTGTCATAGACTAAGCCGCACTCATGTTGCAACATGAGTGTTGCCGCCATGCGCTCCGACCAATTTTGAGACTTTTGTGCGCTCAAAGTGATAGACACAAAAGCGATTGAAATAAGAGTTATTTTTAATTTTAAAAACATGGTTTTTTATTTTTTAAAATGCTTACCACATATTTTTTTTACCACAGTTTTTTTTTGAAACATATAGGCACAGTAGGACACATAGTTTTTCTATGTGTTCTACTGTGCCTATGTGTTTCAAAAAAATGTGTTGACATATTTTTTTATTTTTGAGTTAAAACCTTCTGCGAAACGCCTTCTCCCAATACAATCCCTTGCTGCAATTTTGTCGTATTGGTATTCAAAAGCCTAACCTTTTCTGTCCGATTGCCATTCAAATTGATGATGGTTTTTATTTTATCTGAAAAACCAATATTGTCAAATGTCAAATTTTTACTGTTGGAGACGTGAATCAGAGTTTCGTCTTTTGTCGTCAATAATTTGACATTTTTCAATTTAATTCCATCCCCTTCGATGCAATAAAAACCGCCTTTGGATTCAATCGTCGAGTTTTCAATGACAATATCTTTTACATTCATTTCAGGTAAACCGCGTACTACAATGCCGCGCTCTGCCCCTTTGCACGTAATATTTCTGATAAAAATAGACTTGAACTGAGGGGTCTCTTCCGAAACTGGTTTGGCTTCAATCACAGGATTGCCTTCGCTTTCAGAAAAATCACGACCATTATAATACATATCAAAAAGAATGGCTTCGCTGGGGATATTCGTCATGGCAATATCGGTGCAATAAATATTCTCTACTACCCCACCCCGTCCACGAGTCGTTTTGAAACGCAAGCCAATATCCGTACCCATAAATGTACAATTATAAACATATAAATTGCGCGTACCACCCGACATTTCAGAGCCAATCACAAAGCCACCATGCGCCCGATAAACGATATTGTTGCGAATAATGCCGTTTTCAGTCGGTGCATTGCGTTTTCTGCCTTCAGTATCCCGACCTGATTTCATCGTAATAGCATCATCGCCGACATCAAAAGTGCAATTTTCAATTAAAAAATTCTTGCAACTTTCAACATCCACAGCATCTGAATTTTGAGCAAATGAAGGTGCTTTTGAAGTGACCCCCCTCAGTATTAAATGCTCGCAAAGCAACGGATGAATCGTCCAAGCCGGCGAATTTTGAAAAACAATACCTTCGAGTAACACGTTTTTACATCGATTTAAAACCACCAAATTAGGGCGTAAAAACTCTTTAATACTCAACGCTTTAGCCTCATCAAAGCCTTCGGCTATCACACCCGGACGTTTCATGGTCGAGCCTTTTAATGCTCTATCGGTGGGATACCATGTCTTTTTATCTTCTGTCAAAACACCGCCCGAGTCAATGATTTTTTTCCACTCCCCCTCAGTCACTTTATCTTTTTTCAGCGGTCGCCAAGCTTCGCCCATACCGTCGAAAATGCCGCCGCCTGTTATGGCAATATTTTCTAAATCAACGCCTGAAATTGGGGGCTGCACCCGGTAGGCATCCATGCCCTCCCAATTCGTTTTTACTAAGGGATATTGCTCATAATTCTTTGTAAATTGCACTAAAGCACCTATTTCTGTATGCAGATTGACATTGCTTTTCAAGACAATTGGACCTGTCAACCATAAGCCGCGCGGCACTAAAACCACTCCTCCACCTGCTTGACTTGCTATATCAATCGCTTGATTAATAGCTTGTGTATTCAAAGTGACACCGTCACCTTTAGCACCATAGCGGGTAATATCAAAGGTATCTTTTCTAAAAACAGCTTGATAAATTTTAGGCAATTCATGGGCATATTTCTCTTCAAAAACCGATTTTTTAATGAAATTCCGAAGCGGATGCCCTATATCAAAAAGCCCTTCACACGCCACACTTGCCATCAATTCCGCACCGTAGCGGCTAAAATGCGTATCGTCGTCAAT
>JAYTON010000231.1:0-1659 GCA_043747725.1 Saprospiraceae bacterium | reverse complement strand
CCTTGGTCAATCGAGAGAATGTATTTTTTCATTTAATACTGATAATGGTTAGTTAAAAAGTTAAAAGTGGGTTGAATATAGATATACCCCCTCAGTATTTTGCTACTTTTTAAAACAATTTTTAAGAAGTAGCAAAAAAGTTACTTTTAAATTTGCTTTTTAGGTAGCGTTTATGTTACCTTTGTAATACCGAAAGAAAGAAACTATATTTTAACACATACACAACAGTACACGAACAATGAAAAATTTGAAATTTAATTTTAAAAAATTAAAAAAACCATTCTATGACAGCGAAAGAAGTCATCAGATTATTAGAAAAAAATGGCTGGAGCGAAGCTCGCCAAAGGGGAAGCCATAAAATATTTAAGCATCCTAATAATCCTAATAATATAGCTGTACCTTTTCATGGTGATAAAGACTTGAAAAAGGGTACATTGAATGATATATTAAAAAAAGCGGGTTTAAAAACCTAATCGGCTTGAAATTTGAAATTGATAGCTGTCAGAGATTTATAGTTAAAACTCGCACCATTTTGGAATTGAAACAGCACCACAGAAGGGTAGAAACCAATTATAAATGATTCATAATCAATAAGTTATAGTAAAAAACATCTATAATTTTGGAATTGAAACTAAATTGGAATTGAAACTTCCATACAATATGAAACTAATCATCATCATAGAACCAGGAGACGGCGAAATGTGGGGACGTATAGACGCTCCTTATACATTACTTACCACCGTCGGTAATACTGTTGAGGAAATCACTCAAAATCTAAAAGATTTGATACAAGACCACCTCGACAATGAAGGGAAAGAGCAAGCCGAATGGCAAGGCATAAAAGTAGAAGACATCAAATTTGAATATGTCTATGACTTGACTGAGTTGTTTGATGTGCTTTCTGCCGTAAAAATTAATGCTATTGCTGATTTAGCAGGCATTAATCAAAGCCTTTTACGCCAATATGCTTCTGGTGTAAAATACCCATCACCTACGCAAGCAAAAAAAATCCAAGAGGCTGTACATCAGCTTGGGCAAAAGTTATTGCAAGTATCAATTTAAATTACCCTCCTTTTTTTTGTTCATCAAAAAATAATAAATCCCAAACGCCACTACAAACCCCGTAAACCACGACAAGCTAAACAAAAAGTCCAAAGCTGGTATCCATTTGCCTATCAAAGCCGCTAATACACCTACGACCATAGCGATTAATGCAGCCGTATTGAATCCCGAAGAATAATTGTATTCAGAATCAGGTTGAAATAAAGCATTGATATTCAAGGTTTTATGTCTAATAATAAAATAATCACAGAGTAAAATCCCCAATATTGGACCCAATAAACCACTGACAAAAAGCAAGAGGTTTGAAATCTCATCCATCAACCACCAAGGGCATATCAGTATGCCAATAATGCCCGCTATCACACCACCCATTTTAAAACTGATGGCTTTAGGGAACATGTTTGAAAAAGCATAAGCAGGAGCGATGACATTAGCCGCAATATTGGTACTTAAAGTAGCGATAATCATAGCAATTTGAGCAAAAATGACCACTGCAGGGCTTTTAAATTTGGAGACCAACGAGACAGGATTCCAAGGCGCATCTTCCGCTACCAATATATCTTTGAAAATGCCAACGGCTGCACAGGTGACAAAAAT
>JAYTON010000230.1:0-2126 GCA_043747725.1 Saprospiraceae bacterium | reverse complement strand
TATCTTCTATGTATTTAAAGCTGTCATGCAATATAGTGATGAGCCGTAGCTTTTGGCGGTCGTCTATACTGAGGGGGGTAGCAATTCGATTGATATTATTGTAAATTTCAGGAATATGGTACAATACCTTACCTTCAGGATGCCCATAACGAGGCTCACCCCAAAGCAAACCACTGATAATTTCAGGGTGGCTGATGAGAGTCAACTCCGATTCCGTTTCGGGTTGTAAGATATTGAGAATATCTTTTTCTGTAATCGGATTATGGCTCATTGCTGCTCGGGTATTTCTACTAATATTTTGCTTTGTTAAACTTTAGTTAAATTGAAATTCCACTTTCAACAAGCAGACGACTTATTACGTTCATAGAGCGTATTAGATTTTAAAAGTTATTGATGTTTTAGTAATTCTTTTTTAAACCACAAAATTAAGCAACATTATGAAAAATCTATTATCTCTTATTGGCGCAGGTTTAGTTGGTGGATTAATAGTAGTAGGCGCTATGCAGTTAACCAGTAAAAAAGTAAATGTAGCACCTCAAACTAATTTAGCCAAATTTGCCAGCGACAATACAACTTTTTCAGGTGCGGTTGATTTGACTACTGCGGCAGCAATGGCTTCTCCAACAGTTGTCTATATTGAAGCAGCCGAATCAAAAGAGACTGCGCAAAAGCGCGCTCAAGAATATTATGACAATGATCCATTTGCTCAACTTTTCGGTGGATTCGGATTTAGAATGCCTCAGAAAAAAGGGACGGGTTCAGGCGTAATCGTTTCAAAAGATGGTTACATTGTTACTAATAATCATGTAGTTGATTTTGCTGATAATGTAAACGTTACCCTTAGTGACAATCGCAAATTTGTTGCAAAAGTAGTGGGTACTGACCCTAAATACGATTTGGCAGTCATAAAAATTGAATCTTCGGATTTACCGGTAGTTCAAAAAGGTAACTCAGATAATTTGAAAATAGGTGAGTGGGCTTTAGCAATCGGTTTCCCATATGATATTGGTACGACAGTTACGGCAGGTATTATTAGTGCCACGCATAAAAAGATAGGCGTCAGCGAAACCCGCAATGTGATGGAAGATTTTATCCAAACCGATGCAGTTGTCAATCCAGGCAATTCGGGTGGTGCATTGGTGGATGCACAAGGTAGATTAATAGGCATTAATACAGCTATTCAAACTCGGACAGGTAGTTACGAAGGATATTCTTTCGCGATACCAGTCAACACCATGTCAAAAATAACGGATGAAATTATCAAAACAGGTGGCGTAAAACGCAATAATAATAATACGTTGTCGTCTCCTCAAGCTAATTCAGCAAAACGCCCTGCATTGGGTATCAAAATGATTAGCGATGAATATTTTGATGAAGCGGCTAAAGATTTAAATTTGAATGTTGCTTCTGGTGTTATCGTATCGGAAGTTTTAGATGGTAGCTCCGCCCAATATGCGGGTATTTTACCCAACGATGTGATTGTAAAAGTAGATAATGTTTCAGTTCGTTCTACCGACGATTTGAGGAATAGATTGGCTCAATCAAAAATAGGAGATGTTTTGAAAGTGACGGTTTTTAGAAATGGTAAAACTAAAGAAATACCTGTATCTTTAAAATCTTAAAATATTTTAAATAAAAATCTGACGGTTTCTTGACAATAGATTTAAATTATCATTGAACTTTTCATACCGTCATTATGTTATACATTATATAAAGAGACTTGTTTAAAGTTGGTTTTTCGTTTTGTTTTGATGCGTCTGACCTCGCGGTTGGACGCTTTTTTTATGTCCTTATTTTTCATTATCATATTTTTCATTTTCCGTCGGCGTTATTTTTTTTAAAAAAAAAGAAGAAAATATTTGACATTTAGTGATTCCTCTTTACATTTGCATCGCTTTTGAAAGAAGGCTCAAAAAATAAGCAGTTTGGTCCGTTCGTCTATCGGTCAGGACACTAGATTTTCATTCTAGGAAGACGAGTTCGATTCTCGTACGGACTACAAGTTTTTAAAGGTTAGCCGAAGCTAACCTTTTTTATTTCTATAAGTTGCTTATCTCTGAATCTTCGAACACACCTCAGTTGCTTCGTGCCTCATAATCACATAAACCCTCTTTTTTTCAATTTTT
>JAYTON010000229.1:0-4429 GCA_043747725.1 Saprospiraceae bacterium | reverse complement strand
CTTAATGATAATTTGAATATTGTACTTCAACATCGAGGATTTAAAACGTCAAGAGGGCTTATAGCATTGGTATTGGTGACGGCTATTAGTACCGGCTATGGTTTGTTGAATTATGTGGTCACTCAGGAAAAACAGCAGCAAGAAAAACAAAAAGAACGTTTGCAATCTGAGTTGTCCTTTTTACGCTCGCAAATTAGCCCGCATTTTATTTTCAACATCCTCAACAGCATCGTTTATTTGATTCGGACAAAATCGGATGCCGCTGAACCTGTTACTTTGAAGCTCTCGGAACTTATGCGTTATATGCTGTATGAATCTGAAAATGCTCAAATTCCCCTTGAAAAAGAAGTGTCGTACTTGGAAAATTATATTGAATTGCAGAAAGTCCGTTTTGAAGAAGATGTCAATATTCAATTTCGGATTTCGGATTTGGGATTTCGGCAAGTGCAACCCGAAATCCCAAATCATAAATCCCAAATTGCTATGATAGAACCAATGCTCTTAATTCCCTTCGTTGAAAATGCTTTCAAGCATGGGGTCGGTATGGTCATTGATCCGACAATTGATATTGATTTGAAAATTAGTGAAAATGCCTTATCATTTTCTGTTAAAAATAAAATAGCTCCTGAAACGGCTATTGAAAAAGATAGTAGCTCGGGCATAGGCTTAAAAAATGTGCAAAGGCGATTAGAATTGCTTTATCCTAATGCACATGAATTGATTATTAAAAAAGAAAATGGCTGGTTTGAGGTAACGCTCAATTTAAGTTTCAATTAAAACTGTATGAAATTAACCTGCATTATAATAGATGATGAAAGTTTAGCTCGAAAACTTTTGGAAGAAAATATCAGACAATTGCCGTTTTTAGAGCTTGTTGGCGTGTGTAAAAATCCTTTTGAAGCTATGCAAACTCTTCAAGAACAGAGGGTAGATTTAATGTTTCTCGATATTCAAATGCCGGGTATGCTGGGCACTCAATTTTTGCAGAGTTTGAGGGAAAAACCGATGGTTATTTTCGTCACCGCTTATTCCAATTATGCTATTGAAAGTTACGACCTCGATGTGATTGATTATTTGATGAAACCTGTCAGCATGGAGCGTTTCACAAAAGCTGCTTTAAAAGCTTTTGATGAAAAACAAAAACAATTGGCTCTCAAAACTATCCCCCCCTCAGTATCCGACCTAAAACCGCAACAAGAAGATACTTTCTTCGTGAATGTCGAATATTCCCTTGTGAAAATACAGATGAAAGACATCAGCCACGTTGAAAGTATGAAAGACTATGTGAAAATATTTTTAACAACTGCTAAAAAACCTGTTATTACCAAAAGCACCTTAAAAGCCATTGAGGAGAAGCTACCTACGCAACAATTTATGCGGGTTCATAAATCATTTATTGTCAATTTAGATAAAATTGAGTCTATCCGCAGTCAAAATATTTTTATAGGAGAGCATCATGTTCCCGTCAGTGATGGACATTTAGAGACATTGATGCAAATAATCAATCAGATGAAATGATTAAGAAATGTATGTTTATCCATTGCTCGGTATGGGTTTCAATTGAATCACACCTATTATATCCAATAGAAGAATGATGAGATAAGTCAAATCTACTTCATGCCAACGGATGCCGAAGTTCGCACTTTTATCATGGTGATGGTGATTGTTGTGATAAGATTCGCCCATCATCAAGAAATCGAACGGCAGGAAATTGGTTGACGTATTGGTCATATCGAATTCCCGATAGCCAAATTTATGAGCAAACCAATTGATAATAGCCCCATGAACAGGCGCCATCGCTAATGTAATTGGAAACAACAGCCACTGCCACCAAGCCGTTGCTAAAAACAAATAAACAAAAAAGTAGCCGACCACCCAAACAAGCCGCATCAAATAATGCCCTGCCACACTGTCAAAAGTGAGCCACTCGGGTACATTTCGGGTGAAACGCCCTTCAATATTGATTTTTTTATAGGTTATTTTATTATAACTTTGATAAGTCTGCCACATCATATCGAAGATATTTCGCGCATATTTAGGGGAGTGCGGGTCTTTATCCGTATCTGCAAAAGCGTGGTGCATGCGGTGCATAACGCCATAACCGTAAGCACTTAGATAATTTGCTCCTTGAGAAATAAATGTGAAAATAAAGAAGAATCGCTCCCAAAATTTAGACATCGTGAACATTGCATGAGCAGCATAACGGTGCAAAAAAAATGTCTGACTAAAAATAGATAAATACCACTGAGTAATGAAGAAGATAAGAATCGCCATAAAAAAGGGTGAATTTTTAATTCCGTGAACAATATCCTACAAATCTAATTTTTGATTTGATAATGCAAAGCTACCTAATAACATCTAACTACTAATATTGTTCTTCTTTTTTAATTACAAAATCACTCATTTCCTTCTTTCTATTCGACACATTTAGCAGTTAAAACACTGACGGTCAATGTTTTATAGACCTAAAAATCCTTCTTTGCAGATTAATACCCCCTCAGTATAAACATCAATTATCTGAATTTAATTTTCCGTGCTGCAAAAACACACATTTTCAAAAGGATAAAGCCATGACGAAAACGAGAAATATTGGTATCACCATATATTCGTTCACGGTATCGAATAGGCAACTCAACGATTTTTAAATTCAGTTTGAATGCGCCGAAAATAAGGTCAAAATCGCCGAAAGGATCGAAATCGCCAAAGAATTTTCTGTTGGCAATGAGTTTTTTATAATCTTCTCGAAAAATAACTTTCGTCCCACACAGGGTATCTTTAAACGGACGGTCGAGCAGCCAACTAAACATTAGACTGAAAAACTTATTTCCTAATAAATTTAAAAAACGCATAGCTTTTGCATCCATCGCATACACCAATCTAGAGCCATTAATAAAATCGCCTTTCCCGGAAGCGATAGCTTCATAAAATTTGGGCAAATCTTCTGGTGGTACGGTAAGGTCAGCATCTAATATCATCAAAATATCACCTGTCGCATGGTCAAATCCCTTGCGAACGGCATCGCCTTTACCTTTGCCATCTTGTTGCATGATTTTAATATCAAAACGATTTTTGTATTGATCCGATATTTTTTGAATAGTTTGCCAAGTATCATCAGTCGAATTGCCTTCTACAAAAATGATTTCCAAATGCTTACTAAAATCGGGCATACGGACTAAGGAATTTCCAATATTTCCACTTTCATTACGAGCAGGTATGACAATTGAAACACTGTATTTCTTTATATATTCCTCAGCAGTAATTGTCGAAATTGGTTTAGCAAAAGAAAAGTTATTCAAGGTCAAATGCTTGAAAAATGGCAGTTTGGCAATATATCGGTTTAAGAATTCTGACACCAACGGGACGTAAACAGGAAATATCATACACTTTGATTGGCGATAAACATCAAAACCGGCTAACATCAACAAATTGTTAATATCCTTACTCGACAACCAATTTTGCAAAGGTGTCGGATTTTTAATACCCCAACGTTCGCCAATTTTCAAAATAGGCTCCCATAGATAATTATAATAAGTGACAATAATTTTAGTTCGCTCATGACATACTTTGTGCAACTGATGGAATACTGCCTGTATATCATCCAAAAAACCAATCAGGTTGGATACGATTATCAAATCAAATTTTTCATTCAATTGAATATCCTCTGCCTGCATAATTTCAAAATGAATATCTGGGAATTGCTTTCGCGCTTTCTCAATCATTTTAGGGCTGTAATCAATGCCTGTTTTGTTAGCGGCTTGCAGGCGATTTAATAATTCACCTGTGCCGCATCCCACTTCCAATACTTTAGTTGTATCGGTTGAAAAGTAGTTGCAATAATCGGTAATATCATCCCAGTAATAACTAAACCGTTTTCTATGCTGAGAACCTTTATCTGCTATATTTTCAAAATAATCGAGGTGTTTGTTTAGCATGATAGATTTTTATGGTTTTTGAAAGGTCATTTTTTCGACTTCAATGAGATAAAACATATTAAAATGACGATTAGTAAATTTTTTTTCAATAAACCGAATCAAAGGATAAGCAACGCCTGGCAACAAGGCTTTCATCGAAACGCCCCCACTCAATAAGTAAGAAATTGGAAATTGATAGCACAAAGTCTTAATGTGCAGTTGAGGATATTCCAATTTAAAACGTTCACTATCTCGCTGAAAGACAATCCAAGGCAATGCACCATTGGCACCTGATAGGGGTCGCGATGACTGAATTGCCCAAGTTTGAGCATCTGGAATAAAAGGTTCGTGATGCAAGTTTTTATAAATAAAACGCGACCAAAAACTATTGGAAGGCTCAATCATCACAATCTTACCACTCGGTTTTAAAGTTCGTTGAGCTTCCAATAAAAATTGGGTGCAATCCGATAAATGATGAAAAACATTAATCATCGTAATAGCTGATAGACTTTCATCAT
>JAYTON010000228.1:0-11360 GCA_043747725.1 Saprospiraceae bacterium | reverse complement strand
AATAAACAATTGAAGACCAAGCTCGCCGTTCAGAAGTTTAGTATTTCGCTGATTAGTGGTTTTCCGCGCGTATCTGCGCAGTTAGAAGGCGTTTTTCTCAACGATGCCTTTGGTAGTCCATTATTGAAAGCGCGGACGGTGGCGTTACAGTTCAGTTTGTTCAACATTTTTAAAGAAAATATTACCATTAGTTCGATTATGATTAAAGACGGGGTGCTTGTTTTAAAAACGGATGCTAAAGGGCGCAATAATTATGATATAGTCAAGCCATCCACCGATAAAAAACCATTGTCCGTTTCCCTTTCCATTGATAAAGCGACTTTGCAAAATATGCGGTTTGTTTATATCAATGCACCCGATAAACAAAATGCGGATTTGACCATTAAAAACGGCTTAGTTTCTGGCAAATTTGGTTCTAAAAACTTTACTGTGAGTAGTTCGGCAGATATGAATGTTGCTTCTATTAATAATAATGATCAAAAGTTTCTCAACAACAAACCTCTCAGTTATGATGCTCGGATAGCAGTAGATATGGTGAAAAATATTTACCAATTTGACAACGTTGCTTTGAAAATTGCGGCTGTGCCTTTGCAAATAAAAGGCTTGGTGCAATTAGTTCCTCAAAAAGGCACGTTTATCAATGTTGTCGCTGAAAATAAAGAAGGGACGATTGCGAACTTGTTCCAATTGCTACCCCCTCAGTATTTAAGCTATTTTAAAGATTTTCAATCCAGTGGCAATTTTAATTTTAAAGCAACCATCAAAGGTTTATCCAATAAGACACAAACACCTGATATTCAAGCCCTTGTACATTTTAAAAATGGTAAAATAGCGTCGCCTAAACTCAAGCAATCCTTTGAAAATGTGTCGTTTGATGTGTCGTTTGATAATAAAAAATCAGTTTTAGATATACCCAATTGCACGGCTACTTTTGCGGGCAATCCGCTTCAAATGCGCTTAAAATTGGTGAACTTGAATAACCCCTCAGTATCTTTTGGTCTGAATGGCTCGCTGCCGTTGGGTTTAGCATTTGGTTTATTAAACAATCCAAAAGTGACCGAAGGGGCGGG
This sequence comes from Saprospiraceae bacterium, assembly GCA_043747725.1. GTDB lineage: Bacteria > Bacteroidota > Bacteroidia > Chitinophagales > Saprospiraceae > JAAFJT01. The sequence continues at coordinate 10,290 of JAYTON010000228.1, read as the reverse complement.
CATTGTGCGTTGCAATGGTTTGAAAGTGGATGGACGCTATGTGGATATGATGAGCAAAAAAGCATTGCAAACGGTGCAAGCATCAGGCGATTTAGCGCTTGAAAATGCCACCTTGAAAATTAATGGTGAACCCATTGCGGCAAATGGCATTTTGAATTTTAATAATAATGGTATTTATGTACAAAATTTCAATATCAAAGGCGCAGGTAGCGACGCCACTTTTACAGGTAATTTCACCAATTGGCTGCCCGTTATGTTATCTGATTCGACGCAACAATCCGATTTGGATTTTGACGCGCACTTAAATGCCGAGCGATTGGATTTAGGGAGACTCATCGCTTTGGTAAAAGGGGAACCGCAACCCGTTGTCCCTCAATCATATTATTACGCCGCGAAAGGCTTACCCATTCCTAAATATCGGCAGCAATTTCCAATTCTGAACCGCATGAAAGGGCGCTTTGAATCCAACGTGAAGAATTTCTTTTACAATAAAATCAGCGGACGCAGTTTCAAAGGCAGACTTGATTTTACTGGAAACGATTTGATACTGAGGGGGTCGGCTGTTGCGATGGGCGGCGGTTGGAATATTGATGGCAAGATGGAATTGGGCTATCGACCTCATCTTTTCACAAAATTGATAACGAATAGCGTGGATATGTCCGAATTTTTCAGACAATGTGATAATTTCAATCAAAATGTTTTAAAAAATGACAATATCAGTGGAAAGCTCACATCGCATATAGCTATCAACGCTTATTGGGATGAAGGGTTTAATTTTTTAAAGGATAAACTGTACGTTTTAGCAGATGTGAATGCGACGAATGGGGCTTTGGTTAATTTTAAAATGTTAGAAAGCTTTTCTACTTTTATTAAAATTAAAGATTTGAAGCAGATAAAATTCACGAATCTTCAAAATCAATTTGAGGTTTATCAGCAAACGCTGCATATCCCGACGATGTTTATTCAATCCAATGCCTTGAATTTACAAATTTCGGGCGACCATACTTTTAATCAGGATATTAATTACAACATAGTCGTGAATGCAGCTCAAGTGCTTATCAATCGCTTCAAACTATTCAACCCACGCCTCGACCCGCAAGCTGACCAACGCAATGGTCTATTCAACCTTTATTATAATATCAGCGGCAATGTCAATAATTTTAAATATTCATCGGATAAAGATGGAGTGAAAGCTTCGCTTGCGGAAAGTGAATATCGAAAAGCGGAGATTCGAGCACAATTGAACCGTTATTTTGATGGTGTTTTGCAATAGTTCAGAAATAATCTTAGAAAGATTTAAAATCTTTCTAAGATTAAAATCAATACCCTTTCTGCACATAATATCCTTTGCCCGGCAAGTAAGCGAGCTTGGCGCGGTGCATTTTTTCTATAATCGGTTTTCTACCAGCAGGAATTTCTCCTTTTAAAAATTGTTCAATCATCAAACCCGTCATGGGCGCAGCGAAATCATTGCCCCATTTACCATTTTCAACATAAACAGCCACAACGATTTTAGGATCATCAGCCGGTGCAAGCCCTATAAAAACAGAATTATCCTCGCCATGTGGATTCTGAGAAGTACCCGTTTTGCCGCATATATCCACGCCTGGTACACGCGCATTACTACCCGTTCCCGTTTCAATAACACGCCTCATGCCCTTAACGATGTATTCAAAATGTTTGGCGTCCACGCCTGTAGAGTGTTTGATTGTGTATTTTGGATCAAGTACTTTATAATCAGCTTGATTGGTGGAATCTTTATACCCTTTTATCAAATGTGGCGCAATATACCAACCGCGATTGCTAATAATAGCTGCCAAATTAGCCATTTGAATAGTTGTCAACTGATTTTCTCCTTGTCCTATTCCGTTAGAAATGATAGCCGTCGAATACCAAACCCCATCTCGTTTATATACTTTGTTATAATATTTTGAGGTGGGAATATAGCCACTCTTTTCAGACGGATAGTCGATATCTAAGTGCCGCCCCATGCCAAATCTATCCATATAAACATTAAGGGAATCCAAGCCTTGACCCGCATTTTTAAAACCATATTGATCCACAATCGTGCGATAAACAGTGGCGAAATAAGCATTGCAAGAGTATTGAATAGCCGTTGCCAAATCGCCCGGATAAGGGTGATGATGATCAGGATCGCAAGCCAATAAGCGGCGACCATTGTAATAGTAACCACCATTGCAAACAACACCATTATTTTTATCCCAAACCCCCATTTGTAAGGCAATGGCTGCCAACATGGGTTTGAATGTAGAACCCGGTGGATATTTAGCACTGACCGCTCGATTGAAAAGTGGGCGCAGCGAATCGGTTGTTAAAGCATTCATAAAAGCACTGCGTTGCTTCCCGACTGTCAGATTTTGAGGGTCGAAAGTGGGTGAAGTAATCATTGCCAATATTTCGCCCGTTTTAGGTTCAATGGCTATGATAGCACCGCTTTTACCCGCCATCATATACTCGCCAAGAGCCTGAAGTTTCATGTCAATAGAAGAAATGAGGTCTTTGCCTTGCATAGCGAATGTATCTAATTTACCTTCTTTCCACGGGCCCACTAACCTGCCAAGGTTATCTTTTAAAATAAAACGCACGCCTTTCTTACCCCTCAGTATCGGCTCATAATACCGCTCCAAACCGGTAATACCTAAATAATCGCCTGATTCATAAATACCAGAAGAATCTTTGATTTGCTTAGTATTGACTTCATTCAAATAGCCCAACACATGACCTGCGTTGTGCTGAGGATAACCCCTAACATTGCGCAATTGTACTTTAAAACCTGAAAATTCGTATAGTGACTCCTGCAATTTGGCGTACACTTCAGGCGTAATCATGGTCAAAAAAGGGAATGGAATACTTTTAGAAAAGGGTGAATTTTTGCTTGTAAAATCTTTTTCAATATTTGCTTTAAATGTTGCCATATCTATGCCCAATAAGCGACAGAATTTGAGCGTATCCATTTTCGGGTCAAGCAGTTTGTAGGTCACCATCAGGTCGTATTGTGCATTATTATACACCATCAGGTTTTGATTACGGTCATAAATAACGCCGCGAGAAGGGAAAATAACGTCTCTATCTATCGTAATAGCCGCTGCTTTGGTTTGGTAGGTTTGATCTATCAATTGCAATTGAGCAGCTCGAAACAACAGCACCAAAGCCGCTAAGGTAAAAACACCTATCACGACAAAACGCCTTTGTTGATTCATATCTTTAACTGCCATTTCTTTATTTCAGATTTTTAGTTTAAAATTTATTCAACGGGATCAACTATAAAACTTAGAAGCATCACAAATATAAACGATACCACGAAACTTGGAAGTGTGTACATCAAGATTTTGCCCATATACAAAGGTGTAAAAACTTCAACGCAAAAGAAAGTGAAAATGTGGAGGAACATAAAAAGACCTGAATATCTCAAAAACCAAGGAAAACCCATCCGATTGCGGGTAGGGCTGATGCCTTGTCTGTAACCGCCTTGTGGTTCGAGGAAATGCAACAAAGGCATTCGAATATAAGTCGACAAAACACATGTAGCAGCGTGCATACCTATCGTATCGGAAAAAACATCAATGCTGAAACCATAAAAAAAACCAATTGCCATCATCAACCAAATGGGTGTTGCCATGGGTAAAAGCATTAAAAAAATAGGGTATAAAAAAATATTGATATAATTAAAATCCGCTCCTCCAATGTTGAGTTGCCTCAGCACCAATACCTGAACGGCTAAAAGAAAAGCCGCTCGCATCAAATTTCTTAGGATGACTGTATTGCTCATTGTAAAATTTTGAAAGTATCAATTCACAGGCTTTGCAGGCTTTGCTTTACCGACCTTCTTGACTTCCTTCTTAGGCTCTTGAAAAAGATCATTTAACTCTTTAATCATTAGATTGTCAACGACATATACATACCGTATATTTGTCATGTCGTTCCACAGTTGAACCGTTAAAGTATAAAAGTTATTACCATTTTTTATCCTAATATCTGTGACTCTACCAATCTTCAATTCACCTGGGAATATATCCGAAAAGCCGCTTGTTATCACCGTATCTCCCATAATTACTTCAGCATGTTTGGGAATACCCTCCAGCACCATGAAGCGAGGGTTGTGCGTATTTCTTTCATCATCGCTGTGCCATTTCAACGAGCCGAAAAATCGATTGCGTTTTATCATAGCCGATACTTGAAATCGGCTACTGTTCAAGATGGACAATACTTGTGAAAAACGCGGCGATATGTTTTTTACGATACCTACAATCCCGTCAGGACTAATCACGCCCATGCCCGCATGAATACCCTGATTACTGCCTCTATTGATGGTCAAATAATTATCCTCGCGAGCGGTAGAATTGCTCACAACTTCAGCAGCAATGTAATTAAACTGTTGAATAACGTCTTTCTTTTGAGCAGTATCTGGGCGGATGCTTGAGGTATCTAATGGGAACTGTACAGTGCCGCGCCGATCGACAGCGACATATTTGGAGGCTTCAAGTTGGGTTCTAAGTTCAGCATTTTCTTTAGCGAGACTATCAGCTATTTCCTCAATTGTATAATATTTTCGGAAATAGCTGAATTTTTCATATACCGTACCCACAAAGAGATTTGCGGAACTGATATAAATCTCATTCTGCTTTTTATTATACTGTGCTACAAGGTATAATGCAAAGCCTTCTAACACCATAAACAAAAGAAAATTGCCGTATCGAAGTAAAAAATTCATTATTAATTTCTAAACGCGCTTTCTATCAATCAAGAATGTGTATTTATGCGTATTCTTCAAAGCCAAGCCCGTACCACGCACCACTGCCCGCAAAGGATCGTTAGCAACATGAACCGGCAATTTGGTCTTAGCAGCAATGCGCTTATCCAAACCCCTCAGTAAAGCGCCACCGCCTGTGAGGTAAAGCCCAGTTTTATAAATATCGGCTGCCAACTCAGGAGGCGTCGTTTCCAATGCTTTCAATATGGCATCCTCTATTTTAGAAATACTTTTATCAAGGCAATGAGATACTTCACTATACGAAACAGTGACTTGCTTAGGAATACCTGTCATCAAATCCCGTCCATTCACGGCAAAATCATCAGGCGGTGCATCGAGCTCAGGTAAAGCCGAACCAACATGTATTTTGATTTGCTCCGCTGTGCGCTCACCAATCAGAATGTTATGTTGGCGTTTCATATAATTCACAATATCATTTGTCAATTCATCACCTGCGATGCGGATAGACTGGTCGCACACGATACCTGACAAAGCGATAACGGCAATCTCCGTTGTGCCACCTCCAATATCAATAATCATATTACCAATTGGCTCCTCTACGTCCAAACCAATACCCAATGCTGCAGCCATCGGCTCATGTATCAAGTAAGTTTCTTTAGAATCCACATGATCTGCGGATTCAAAAACGGCGCGTTTTTCCACTTCCGTAATACCAGAAGGGATACAAATTACCATTTTCATATGGGTAAAAAACCGACGACGCGCACCAGTCATGCGAATAAAGCCTTCAATCATGCTCTCAGCCGCTTGAAAATCAGCAATCACACCATCTTTAAGCGGGCGGATGGTTTTGATATTTTCATGCGTTTTCTCATGCATTTGCATCGCTTTATGACCGACGGCGATGACTTCACCCGTTTTGCGGTTGATGGCTACGATGGATGGTTCATCTACCACAATTTGATCGTCTTGTATGATAAGCGTGTTGGCAGTGCCAAGGTCAATCGCTAATTCCTGCGTAAAAAAATTAAAGAATCTCATTGATTCGTCCTCTCCTGTGTTTCAACTTGAATAAAATTTGTTTGCTCAATTGCGTGTTATTACCCCTCAGTATTCCGTCTGTTTTTAACCTACTTCAACCATTTTTAAGCAATAAAACCACAAAACGATGCAAAGCAAAGAAAATTTTAATAGAAAATGAAACATTTTCCTAACTCAAAATAAAGTTTCTTTAAAATTCTCTTTTTTGTTAAATTTTATGACTTAAATATGACAACTCATTGATTCTGAATTTCTTACAACAGTTCTTTCATCTCTTCCAAGCCTTTTTCCGTGAGGTATGGAATGGTGAGGCTAATAAAAAAATGATGGTAGGTTTTGACTTTATCTTGTTCTTTGCCATTGTACAAAATTTCTGCGCTCGATAGCCAAAAATCGCCAAATAAAATCGCCGAATGAATCCAAGTAGAGTATTGATTATCAACAATAGGCGATTTGAATAACCCTTTTTTAACCAATTCGGTAACTAGAAACTGAAATTGTAACTGCCGCATCACCATTTGTTGTCGATAATGCGCTTTTATTGCTGGAATACGGCGCATAATGCTGACAAAATCCAGCATGATAAAGCGATATTCATAGAGTTTTTCAAAATTGCTGAGTGACAAATCATACATCGTGCGAAGAATGTTCGATTCACCCTTTGTGAAGGATTGTGAAGGATTTCTTTGAATAGTCCTCATTGACAAAGTAGTAGCATCTAACTCTACCGCCATTTGACTATAAAGCCCCTCAGTGATGGAATCAATAGTCGGAAAATGGTAGCATAAATTGCCATGACTCATTTCTAAAGCCTTTGCAATATGCCGAACCGTAACGCTATCTAAACCATCGCGATTAAACAGTTCAAGCGATTTTTCTAAAATTTTTTCTTTTGTTGTCAATTTTTAATCAATTGATTATCAATGAGTTATAATTAAATTTAAATGAACTTTTACATTTAGAACAAATGCTCTAATTTTTTTAAAAGGCAATAGTTGAGTCATTTGAAATTAAATTTATTTTGAATTTTGAAACTTATTTTTATAAGATTAGAACAATTGTTCTAATCTTATAAAAGCTACAATTTCTTACACACTCAGTATTATGAATTATTTTTATTTCACAAAAATAGAACAATTGTTCTAAATTCAAAATTATTCAATAAAAAAGCGTTTACGCATAATTCAAATTACACGTAAACGCTTGAGAGTCAATATTTTAATAAAGAAATTTATCTTTTTTTACTACTTTTCAATTTTTCTCGCAAGACTTCCAATTGCTCCATTTTACCATCAACCACTAACTGAGCTTGTTCTGCCCAAGTAGTCGGATTTGCAAATTTGAAACTGTTGGCACTCAAAATACCTTTGAGAGTATCAAGGTCGGCAGCAGCCAATTGAGCGAATGTGGAAATGCCCGCATCTTGCAAAAATTGAAAAACTTTTGGTCCAATACCTTCAATCAGCGTCAAATCCGTAGGCAAAGCAACGGGCGGTTTAGGCTTTTTAACTTTTGTAGGTGTATTATTTTTAGTTGCAGTATTAGCTTTTTCTGTTTTTTTTGATTTAGGTGCAGGCTCGGCTTTTTCTGCGGCACTCGGTACAGCAGCGTCCACTTCTGTTTTGTTGCGTCGTTTCGTGGGCTTTTTCTCTTCTGTAGCTTGTTGACTTTCAAATACTTGCGCTTCTTCGCTTAATTGATATAATTTGACATCTTCCTCATGCAACTTGAGCCATTGTTTCAAACGCAGCTTAGTGATTTGGAACGCCACTTTGCGGGCTTTTCTCCTATATTTTGCCCTCTTATATTCGAGCTCAAGGATACCTTTATCCGTTTTTTTGATGTCTTTATCTGCCGTTTTTATGTAATGCCTTGCAGATTTTTCATTTGTTTTTGCCCGCTCGAAAGCAGTTTGCGCTTTATCATACGCTCTGAGTAGCAACTCATAATGCGATGGTTTAGGCGGCTTGGAATTATCTATTTTCATGATATTTATAAACTAAAAAGGATAAAAATGGAATTGATTTTTAACAAAATTGAGGTTTCTTTTTATGATAATCAAATATTTTAAAAAGATATAAGTTTATTCAACACATCATTGACCTTTTGCCTTTGTTCTCGCCTTTGAATCACGATAGGCTCTACAGCGCGTTCTTGACAATCCATGATACCGCACCGCTCGCATGTTGTACTCACTTCGCGGATCGGTATGGCAGTGTCATTCAGAAATTTTATCTTATTTTTTGAATCACTATCAATCAAAATGCCGAGCGTGATGCTCACATTCCGCCCGTCTGATGGGTGTACGATTGTCATACATAGATATTCATCATTTGTTCGATAGAATTTGCTTCTTTGAATACCAACAATATTAAAAGGTTTTTGTTGCCCGTTTTCTGTTCCAATCAGTTCAGGCATTGGGCTAATATTGTTTTGGGTGTACTGATTTTTTTGATAATCTTGTAGCAAAGTAATAGAAATCCACCGGCGACAATAATGCTCATCCAAGCCATTTCCATGCGGCTGATGGCGCCTATTGAGATGTAATTCTTTATTAATATCGAATTTATTCGTAGTTAAATTGTGGATAAATCGCAGAATAAATAGCTTTTTCAAACCCAAAAACCGAGGTAATACATTCGTCATGCGTTGAAATATCATTTCGGGTGTGGCTTGATATTTTTGCATTAATTTGGTCAATGAATCACCGTTGTCCCATATTTCCATTTTTAAAAATTGATCAACATCGTGGACAAATGCTTCTCTGTTGATGAGTAAAGCGGCTGAAAAATAACCCGCTTTGAAGTGATTCAAGGCTTCATCAAAAGTTTTCACTCTTAACAGCGATGATGTATAAGCTCTTTCTTTCAAGCCTAAAATATTGAAACCCAATTCTTTACCATATTGAAATACTTTTTGAACCTCTGTCATATCGCCATTCAGCAACAACTCTTTCATTTTAGGATTGAATACTGAGCGGATATTTTTCAATTCGGGATAAACATCTAAACCATTTTCAACAATGTTGTAGCCATATTTTTTTTCTAAAAGACCTGCCAAATAATGCGAAGGTAAAGCATGACCTATCGGAACTTTATTTTGCTTTACAAACTGCGCAACGGCTTCTTCTAAATCGTCAAAGTAATTATTATGCAATTCTAAATACGAGCGCAAAGCACCGAAATAAAAATTTTCCTCTCGCAAAGCATAATTGCGACTCAATTCCACCAAAGTTGAAATAAAAGCTCCTACACGCAGGGGAGCATTGGCGATGATTTCGACAACTTTGCTCAAATCTATGCCAAACAAATCAAGTGGCAACTCGTTCAAAAAATTGGATTGCAAGAGGTCTTCTACAGGAGCAAGGCTTGCTGGCATATCTGAGGAAGCGAGCTCTGTCGGTGTTGTATGCAATGCAGAAGCAAGAAAAGCAACCTTATCTTCTTTGGGATATTTTTTACCTTTTTCAATTTCATTGAGGTAGGAAATGGACATACCGGTATGCTCTGCAAGCTCCGCAAACGAAAGGTTCAATTCATTGCGAAGTTGACGTACCTTCAATCCAAATATTATTTTGTTATTTTGTCCTTTATTATTCATTATAAGTTCAAATGTACGCCTTTTTTTAATAATAGCGAATATTCGTTTTCTTTAAAAATACCTTTTGAAATGGATAGAATTAATCAGTATATACCTGACAAATTAGAAACGCTGCTCGTTTTTATTATCATCATTGCCACTACAATGTTCTCTAATTGGCTGGCTCGCCGAGGCTATATGCGCTTGATGAAAAAAAGTGCGGACAATGAGGATTTGACGAGTTTCAAGTTTGTTGGCAATGCACTTACAGCTATTATTTACACTGTTGGAATTATCTTCGCCATTAGAGAATTTCCACCGTTGCGCACTTTTGCAGGCTCTTTGTTGGCTGGTGCTGGTATCCTTGCTGCTATCGTGGGTTTTGCTTCTCAGCAAGCTTTCAGTAATATTGTTAGTGGTATTTTTATCGTTCTGTCAAAGCCGTTTCGAGTGAATGATCGATTGAAAATCAAGGATATTTATTCGGGTATTGTAGAAGATATTACGCTGCGACATACAGTCATTCGGGATTTTGAAAATCGCAGAATTATCATACCCAACTCGGTTATTAACAACGAAATCCTTGTCAATGCGGATTATAATGACGATCCTGTTTGCAAATTTGTAGAAATAGCTATTGGATTTACAACAGATATTGATAAAGTCAAAAATATCATCGCTGGAGAAATTGGAAAACATCCTCTATATCTCGACCGTCGGACAGAAGCCGAAAAAGAGGAAGGTAAGCCTTTAGTAATCGTCAGGATGGTTAGAATGACAGATTGGGCAATTATACTGAGGGGGGACGCTTGGGCGAAAAACCATTCACAAGCCTTCGATTTGTACTGCGATTTGCTTGAAAGCATCAAAAAACGCTTCGATACTGAGGGGGTAGAGACGCCGTCGCCGCGCTATATTTTGCAACAAAATAATTAGTT
>JAYTON010000227.1:0-3163 GCA_043747725.1 Saprospiraceae bacterium | reverse complement strand
GACAATTAACGAACGCCGCATAGTAAAGGCTCAACAATTGGCAGGTTTTGGCAATTGGGAAATGGATTTGGTAACAAACGAAATGGTGTGGACGGATGAGATTTATAAAATATTCGGTTTCCATCCAGGCAGTATTCCGACTGGCATGTCCGACTATAATAGATATGTTCATTACGAAGATCGAGACAGTGTAGAGAATTTTTTCGAGCAAGCCATGAAAGATGGGAAGCTTTATAAAATTGAGCACCGCATTGTTGTAGATACCACCACTATAAAATGGTTGACGGTTCATGCCCAAGTCTTTTTCGATGATATTACTCAAAGGATGTTGCTTGTGGGCGGTGTACAAGATATTACTGAGCGCAAAGTCAATGAACAGTTTATAATGGAACAAAATATCAATCGCCAAACCTCAATTTTGAAAGAGGAGGCGATGCAGGATATGAGTTTTCATATTCGGACACCCCTCAGTAGTATCGTCAATTTATTGTATTTGGTTGAAAACACAACCATTTCTGCTCAACAAAAAGAGCTTGTTGAAGGATTGAAAGTATCGGTAGATGATTTGTCTTTGATGATTAACAATATGCTGAATTTCTCCATGCTTGTTTCACAAAATATGAAGCCGGATAATGATGAATTGAATATCAAAGACTTTTTCCAATCCATCAAAAAGGTTATCCAAATTAAAGTGGATAATGCAAAAATCAAATTGGAGTTTAACTTACCTGAAGATTTACCTGAAAAAATCATTGCCGATTCTAAGAAAATTACTCAAGTCATTTATAATCTCGTGGATCATGCCATTCGTTATACGCCCTCGGGTGGTAAAATAGTGATGGAAATGGGCATTGATACCGTTGATAAACAAGCGCAATTATTTCTCAAGACCTCATATAGTGGTCGCGCTTTGACAATTACGCAGATAAAAGAATTGATGGAAGAGAATAAAATTCTCGAAACCATTAAAAATGATTCGAACGAAACCGATAAACAGCAATTGGCACTCGCCATAGTGAGTAAATTGGTGAAAATACTGAGGGGGTCATTTAATATCGCCAATCGCAATAATGATACGACGACTTTTGAAGTAGAAATGCCTGTGAGAGCGGTTAAACAAATTATTGTAGATGCTTCTGCACCTGATTCGCCGTTGAAACTTCTGCTTGTAGAAGACCATTTTTTGAATCAAATGGCTACTAAAAAGCTACTGATGAGTTGGTCGCCATATGTTACGGTAGATATTGCTGAAAATGGACTGGTGGCGGTTGATAAATATAGAGCGCATGGCTACGACCTGATTTTGATGGATTTGCAAATGCCTGTCATGAATGGTTTTGACTCGACTACGCGCATACGAGAGAAATCTAACGTGCCGATAATCGCCCTTACAGCTACAGCCACCAAGACTGAAGCCGATAAATGTTTTGAAATTGGTATGAACGATTATATTTCCAAACCATTTAAGCCGCAGGAATTGTATATTAAAATTATGAACGCTTTGGCGATGGTGGGGGAGAAAGTAGGGGTTTAGGCGAATGATGAATCATGAGTTTTCTAATTCATTGATAATCAATCAATTAGATTAGGAATTATTCATAACTAAAAGAGTTTTTTTATTGAAGAAATAGTTGGGCTACTGAGAGGACACTCGCAGTAGCTTTTTTTATTAGAAAATATCGAATTTTACTTACTTTCAAACTCTTATGTTACCCCCTCAGTATGAGAGCTTTATTTTTTAAAAACCCACATACTTTTCCATTTGAAAATTATTTTTAAAAAAGTTGATTATTTTTTAAAAACAATTTGGTGGTTCAGAAAAAGAGATTACTTTTGCAGCGCAATTCACAGAAGGTGGATTTGATAATATTTGAAAACGATAAAATAGGGTAATGAATCAGAAAATCAGAATCAAACTCCGGAGCTACGATCACAATTTGGTAGATAAATCTACTGAAAAGATTGTTAAAACAGTTCGCGCTACAAACGCGGCAGTAGTTGGTCCGATTCCGCTGCCCACCGAGAAGAAAATCTATACTGTCCTGCGTTCTCCGCACGTCAATAAGAAAGCTCGTGAGCAGTTCCAACTCCGCACACACAAGCGGCTAATTGAAATCTATTCGCCCAATGCGAAAACAGTTGACGCTTTGTCAAAACTGGAATTACCAAGTGGCGTAGATATTCAGGTAAAGCTGATGTAAGTCCCGAAATAATCGGGTAGAGATTATTGACGAATCCTTATTCATCATCTATACTTTAAGATTTTTAGTGGCTATTTACTGAAAAGGTCATGTTGTTAAATTTTTGTTTAAAAAATTTATCCATTCGATACCCCTCAGTATCTGTCGAAAAAAAGAGTAATTTTTTACAAAGTAAAGGTATTCAATCTTTTATACTTGTTTAAAATCTCTCACGTATCAAGCCATGAATGCAATAATTTTAATTATTCATTCATAATGATACTTCGGCACATCTCACTAACGGGAACGGTAAGTTCTGCCTGTCTAAATTTCTTAAAATTTAAAATTATTAATAAAGTGAACGGATTAATCGGAAAGAAAGTTGGTATGACCAGCATCTTCGATGAAAAGGGAAATTCTATCCCCGTAACGGTTGTAGAATTGGGTCCAAACGTTGTAACTCAAGTCAAAACGAGTGAAACTGACGGATACGATGCGCTACAGGTAGCTTTCGGAGAAGCAAAAGCAAAGAATACATCAAAGCAAATGCTTGGACATTTCAAGAAAGCTGGTGTTGAGGGTGCTATGAGCCAAGTGGTTGAATTTCGCAACGCAAGTATCGCAAAAAAATTAGGTGACACTATTAATGTCGCTGAGATATTTGCAGAAGGAGATAAAGTATTCGTAGTAGGTACATCAAAAGGTAAAGGTTTTCAAGGTGTTGTCAAGCGTCACGGCTTCAGCGGTGTCGGTCAAAGCACGCATGGTCAACATGATCGTTTAAGGGCGCCGGGTTCTATCGGAGCCTCTTCATTCCCTTCAAAAGTAATGAAAGGTATGCGGATGGCTGGTCGTACTGGTGGCGATACAGTGACTATTAAAGGTTTGAAAGTAGCTAAAATCTTTGCTGACCAAAATCTAATGCTCGTAAAAGGAGCGGTTCCGGGTCATAAAGGCGCGTATATCATTATTGAAAAATAAAT
>JAYTON010000226.1:0-5430 GCA_043747725.1 Saprospiraceae bacterium | reverse complement strand
TGTTTAGGCAAGCGAGGTTTATACTTTTGAACAATGCCTTGATCTGTAAATTCTAAACCTGCGAAACCAAAAATGAGGGTCTGCAAAAAGCCACCAGCGCCTGTTGAGAAATATGGATTCGTACCGCCAGCCGTTTCAGCTAAGACGCCAAAAGGCGGTGCAGCGTTCGGTTTATAAGAATCCAAAAATTGCGTATATGCTGTTTCAGTATTATTCAAACGGGCGTTAAGAATGCAGAAAATTGCTTGAGCCATAGCGGGACTTGAGCCTTTCCGACCGGGTACATTATCGCCCAAAACCTTCCAATAATACTCCAAATCCTTCTTAATAGTGGCTTCATCGGTCACTATACTGAGGGGGTAACTGAGGAGATTCACGTCAGTTTGCTTGATGGGTTCACCATTATATGTGGCATGTTCGCGCGTAACGCCATTATCGAATTTCAAAATAGTCATATTATCAGCTACCGTTTTCCAAGCAGGATTCGGCGTTTCACCGACTAACGCAGCCGCTTGTTGAGCATATTGCAGGATGGTTTTGGCAATGCCATTCGTGAAGGCATTATCATCAACATTTTCAGCCCATTCATCCGCGCAAACCACATTGATAATATGATATTTACTGTCTTTTCCTAATTCCGCACGAGCAGCCCAAAAATTAGCCGTTTCTTTCAAAACGGGATATCCTTTTGTTTTGAGCCAATCCATATCTTTTGTTACTTGATAATATTTCCACATAGCATAGCCCACGCACCCTGTAATATGGTGTTCAAATGGACCCGATAATGCCCAAACCGGCGTGCCTTCCTGCCCTGTATCGTCGCCTTCCCAAGGGTATTTGGCGCCTTTATAGCCGTAGCTTGAAGCATTTGTTTTGGCAGCTTCCAAGCCTTTGAAGCGGTATTCCATCGGTGATTTTGCCATTTCAGGATGCAAAGCCAATACTGGTGGGTACATCCATAATTCAGTGTCCCAGAACACGTGACCATTATAACCTAAACCGCTCAAACCCATTGGCGACATCGAATAAGACGTACCTTCGCGTACAAATGAATACAAATGATACAAAGCTGAATGTATATCTCGTTGAACATCAATATCTCCTTCTACAACTATATCTGATTCCCAAAGTTTTGCCCAAGCATCTACATGACGTTGAAGGATACGGTCTTTCTTTTCTAAGGCAGCAAAAATAGTCATGCGCTCCGCTTCATTTTGAGGGTCAGCAGACTGCGCCGACGAAATGACCGAGCCGATGACGCTGAAACGATATGTTTCACCTGCCTTCAATTTCTTTTTAAATTTCAACAAGTGCATATTATTGTCCCATTCTTCATGAATCATGCGTGGCTCTTTGCCATGCGGTTCTTCAAAAAGAAATGAATTGGAAACAGCTAAAGACAAACGCCCTGTGGGTGATTTTGCAATTGAAGTCATCAAGGGAATAACAATATGGGGGCGGTCAATTTCAGCATAAAAGTTCTTGACATCTTTTAGATTATCAGGCGATTCGATGACGCTGGCGGGGGTGATTTCGCAGTCTTTTTTAGCCGTTATTTCAACATTTATCATCGCTGTATGGGGCAAATGACGCAGTGCCATGACTTCATGTTTCACTGAAAGGACATCTTGATAGTCAAAAGTGGTTTGCAAAGCGGCATTTTTCATGTCCAACGTTTGCGCATAATTGGTAATATCTGCTCTCCCCAAACGCCGACCTTGACCGTTATAATCCACATCTAAATTCATATTGGCGAAGCTGAAAACCTTCATAATATTGCTCACACGCCCACGTCCGTAGGTATCGAACGCACCATTTAGTACCACGTCTTTGACTTGCATCGGATTGGGTGATGAGATAATGCCAATCATACCGTTGGCAACCGTGACGCCGTAATATTTTGACGGGTCAATGTTTTTAGCAGCAATATGCCATTCATCGGTTTGACCCCTCAGTATAAAGGCAGTTTGGAAGCATAAAATGGTAAAAGTTATCTTTTTAAACATGGCATTAATCTGAATTTTAGATTTCACTGATTTGGATTTTAATTAAAAAAATAGTCAAATTTCAAGCAATGATAAGGAATTTTTCAAGTTTTAAAGCATCATTTCAATAAAATTAAGTGAAAAACCGATTCAATCACTTTCAGTGAACTTTAACGTTTCTCACATGAGCAAAATATAAAAATGGAGTAATTTTTGATATTGGTTTGATTATAATTTATGACTAATTTGGATTTGTAAAATTTTGTAAAACAATGTTTTATAGTTTTAATAAAAAACGTATAAATAATTTAGGTAAACTATTTCAAGATGAGAAGAGCTTTAATTTTAGTACTAATTTTGGGAAGCGTGTCTATAATGTCTGCTCAATGTATTGATGGCAATTGTAATACGGACTTCGGAACGGCTATTTTTAAGAAAAAAGGCGGCGTCAAGTATTCAGGTTATTTTAAAAGCAAGCGTCCACATGGAAAAGGCACTGCTGAATACCCGAACGGACGTGTATATAGCGGCGATTGGGCAATGGGCATGTGGCACGGGCAAGGCACTTTGACTCTGACAGACGGCTCTGCTTTGAAGGGTAATTGGGAGTACAACAAATTCAAAGGGTATAGTAATTATGACAATAGTTCTGAAATAGTCACTTCCCAAGATAATAGCTCCAAAGAATTGCAAAATGCTGAAAAACCAGCGAGTAAAAATAGTCAAAGAAGCGCCCCATCCAATCCCCCTTACAATAGAAACGCGGCTGTTAATCAAGGCGAAAATACCCCCTCAGTATTATTGCCTGAAATATGGGCTTTAGCGATTGGAGTATCGCAATATGAAAATCAGGCAATTCCTTCTTTGAAATATCCTGATAATGATGCTTTTGGCATGTTTTCTTTTTGGAAAAGCCCCGAAGGTGGATCTTTAGATGACGAACATTCGGAGGTTTTGGTAGATGATGCGGCGACAAAAGCGATGGTTTTACATTCACTTCGTGCAGTATTTTCAAAAGCAAAAGAGAATGATTTGGCTATTTTCTTTTTCTCTGGTCATGGTTTGAAGGGGTCGTTTTTGCCCACTGATTATGATGGGGATGACATTCGGATTTATCATTCAGAAATCAATAAAATATTAGCAGAATGCCCGGCTAAAAACAAACTTGTGATAGCTGACGCTTGTCATTCGGGCAGTTATATTGCAGCGAAAGGTTTGAAAAATAATCATCCGACTGAGGAAAATACACAACATTATTTTAATGAATTGAGCAAAGCACAGCCGGGTATTGTTTATTTGCTCTCTTCGCAAGCGGATGAAGAATCTTTGGAGGTTTCGACCTTGCATAATAGCGTTTTTACCTACTTTGTACTGAGAGGTCTGAAAGGAGAAGCCAATGCGAATGGGGATAATATTGTCACTATAAAAGAGCTTTTTGACTATGTTCACCTCAATGTAACTGATTATGCCGATAAATTGGGAAAGATACAAACGCCTGTGATTAAAGGCACTTATGATCCAAATATGCCTGTTTCGGTGGTTAAAAAATAAGGATTTTGACATAATTTATTAAAAAAAAGTGCGGTACATGTAATGTATATAGTACTTTTTAAAAAAATCTATGCCTCTGCTATTCAGTCACCTTTTATTAGATTTAAAAAGCTTCAAGTTATATATCATAAAATAACTGAAAGTTTAAACCATTAAAAAACAATGCTTTAAAACTTTCATTTTATTTTAATTATCAAACATTGTAATAAATTAATCATAAAGTACCGTCACGAATACATTGAAAAAAAGCATTAAATAAGGAGTTGTGGTTTAATAGTTGAATATCTATTAACAAGCATCTTAGAAACCGATTTACAATTCTTTACATTTACACGTTGCAACTTTTAACCGATACTAAAAAAAACACCCCCTCAGCACACATACTGAGGGGGTTGTTTTTTGGGTATAGTCGTAACACGGATTTTAATCCGTTCCGCAATAAATTGAGTGAAGTGAAAGCCGACTGAAGTTCCTATTACACCTTTATTTATCAATCATCAACTTACTTACTTCTGTTTGACTCCCGTTGCTCACTTTTACAAGATAGACACCTTTAGGCAAATTGCTCATTTTCATTTCCACACTGTTTTCGCCTTCGCTGAAATTTGTGATTTGATTAAGCACTTCTTTTCCTACGATATCAATCAAGCTGATTTTATACTCACCTTCTTGTTGTGCCATGAATTGAATATTAACTATATCCATAGCAGGGTTAGGAAATATCATCATTTTTACTTTTTCAAGCAAAACTTTATCTGAATTAACGGCTGCCACAAACGGGCGGATAAAATTCGTAGCGCCTGTATTGACGGTTAAATTGTAGCATATAGTCGTAGAAAGTGCGCCACTATAACCATATACTTTGATATAATATGTTTTAGCCGTTGTTGATGTATTATAAATAATAGACTCACTTGTGGTACCACCATTTTGAGAAATACCTATTTGTACATTGATAGCACCTGCCGTTGTTGCATTATAAAGTTTAATATCGTAATCTGCCGGAAGGTTCGTCAAAGTGACTTTAATCTTAGGTGCTGCTGCAGTCGTTGTAAATTTATAATAGTCAGCATCACTGGTTGTACCGATTTGAGAACTGACAGACGTATTCACTGCCATAATAGTAGCTGTTGTGGATGAATTATCAGCCGGTTCGTTCAAATTAGAGCAAGTAGAAATTGAATAGTTGAAGCTGGAAGTGATGGCATCATTAGCTGTATTACCATCCGTTGCACCATTCGGAGCCGATGTTCTGGCAGTAAATGTATGAGCACCTGAAGCATATCCTGTTACAACTGGTAGCGTTACGCTTGCAGTAGCACCCGATACTAATGAACCTGTCCAACTGAAAGAGCTTTCAGTAGCTGCATCAACTTTATATAAAATAGCAGCAGATGTAAGCGTTGTGCTACCAAAATTCTTCAAAGTTACTGAGGGGGTCACGCTCGCGGTGGTAATTGTACCGCTTGGTGCAGTGATAGCAGAAATACCTGCATCATTACCCACTGATACAGAAATAGCCACAGCCGTAGAAACAGTAGAAGCCCCTACATTATCATAAGCCTTTGCAGTGAGTGAGTAAGAACCCAAGCCTACACCTGCCCATGTGAAAGAATAAGGCGAAGTATTATCACTACCTAATAAAGTTGTACCGTTATAAAATTCAACATTAGCAATAGTACCATCTCCATCAGCAGCATTGGCATTGATTGTAATCGTAGCGGGTGTAGCAAAGACAGCCCCATTTGCAGGAGAAGTGATTGATACTGAGGGGGCAGCATTTGAGCCATTCAAAGTAGACTCCCAAATGCCACGACCGAAAGTAGCTGCCCGTATTTTACCCGTTGGATAAAAGATTTCCAAATCTTTAACAATAATACCTGGCATGCCGCCT
>JAYTON010000225.1:0-12045 GCA_043747725.1 Saprospiraceae bacterium | reverse complement strand
ATATATCAGTGAAATGATGAAAAAAAGGGGCATCAAAAATGTCCAATTGCTTCAAGCGGATATACAAGGGGCAATCCCTGCGGTCTATGGCGAAGTGCTCACGCCGGGGGCTACCAAAACCTTGATTTTCTATGCCCATTATGACGGGCAGCCTGTCAATCCCGATAAATGGGCGCAAGGTTTATCACCATTTAAACCACAATTAACCACTACTTCATTGGATAAAGGCGGTCAATTTTTGGATTTCCCAAGTGAAAATACCCCCCTCAGTAATGATTGGCGTATTTATGCCCGTGCGGCTGCGGACGATAAAGCAGGGGTTTTCACTATTTTGAATGCTTATGATGCTATTCGACAAAGCGGCGTTTCACCTAAAATCAATATCAAATTTTTCTTTGAAGGCGAGGAGGAAAAAGGTTCTACCAATTTAGAAGCCATTTTATTGAAATATAAAAACTTACTGAAATCCGATGCGTGGATTATTTCAGATGGGCCCATGCACGCGTCGGGTAGGAAGCAAATTACTTTTGGGGTACGCGGCGATGTGAATATGAACATCACGGTTTTTGGCGCAAAACGCCCTCTGCACAGCGGTAATTATGGCAATTGGGCGCCCAATCCTGCATTAAAATTGGTGCAATTACTCGCATCCATGAAAAATAACAAGGGAACAGTGTTGATTGATGGCTTTTACGACGACGTGACCCCCCTCAGTAAAATAGAGAAAAAAGCTCTTTCTGACATCCCCGATGCTGCCCCAATGATGCAAAAAGAACTTGCTTTTGCAGAAGCAGAAAGCACCGAACGCACCTTTTTGGAATCCATCACAACCTTGCCTACTTTGAATATCAACGGCATCGTCAGTGCCAACGTCGGAAAATTAGCCAGCAATATTATTCCAACTACTGCGACAGCGACTTTAGATTTAAGGCTCGTGAAAGGCAATGATGTCCAGCGGCAAATACAAAAAGTCATTAATCACATCAAAAAACAAGGGTTTTATGTCATTGACCGAGAGCCAACGGATGAGGAAAGATTGAAATATCCGAATATCGCCACCATCCGCAGCGGTTCGGGCTATAATGCTCAACGGACTTCAATGGACTTGCCTATTTCGCAACAAGTCATCAAAGCGGTGAAAGGAAGTTCCGAGCAAGACATTATTTTGATGCCTTCGGCAGGTGGCAGTCTGCCTTTGTTTTTATTCGAAAAAGTATTGAATACACCGCCCATCACCGTGCCAGTAGTGAATTACGACAACAATCAACATGGTGAAAATGAGAACTTGAGAATCAGCTGTTTGTGGGAAGGCATTGAAACCATAGCGGCGATTATGCTGATTAATTGAACAGTAAGGCATTAAGATAGCTGGCTCCTTTTTACAGATATAGGGCTATTTTTTTAGTTTTTCAAGGAAAAAAGGTTAACTTTGTTAAAAATTAAAATCAATGACACGTTTAACACTCAACATACAACGCGATATAGATTTAGCTGTTTTGTTACCTTTACTCAATCGGTTGCAAATCACTTATGACCGTGTTGATGGCATGAATGAATCGCCTTCAATGCCCCTTGATGTAAAAACATTTATCATGAATGGCTTACCTGAAAAGGAAAATTTCACAGAGTGGGTTGCTGAATGGGAACGCTCACGAGAAGACAATCCTTTACCTCGCTAAACCTCTGTAATTTTAACTACTATGAAACTACTTGACTCCAATATTCTCATTTATGCTCCACAACCTTCTTATAGTTATATGCGTCCATTACTAACAGATGCTGATAGTCTTGTTTCCGAAATTGCTATGATAGAGGTTTTAGGCTATCATCAACTTACTATAGCTGATAGGGCATATTATGAAACGTTTTTCAAGAGCATCACCATTATTTCTATTGACCGAACTATTGTTTTAAAAGCCATAGAGTTACGCCAATTGAAGCGTATGTCAGTAGGAGATTCTATTCATGCAGCCACTGCTTTAATACACAACCTTGAGTTACATACCTACAATGATGCTGATTTTAATTGGATTCCTGAACTGAGGGTTATCAAACCAATGCCTTAAATTTACAGTCTCCCCCCTCAGTATTTTGCACTACTTTATTCATAAATTTGAGTCAAAGGCAGTTCAACATTCAGCGAATTAAGTTTTATAATTTCAGATAATTGGGTAAAAGTTTCAACCTCCCAAGTACCATCCTCTTGCAAGGCATAACACTCGACCAAAGGTTTTTCAGGTTCAACAGTCAGATAATATTTCAAAGTAGGAATTTGTTGATAGAGGATAAATTTATCCGTTTTGTCATAGACACGTGTGCTATCCGACAAAACTTCTACGATTAAAGTAGGGTAGCGTTTGATTTGGCGTGATTCCAAATCACTGGCATCATTTGTAGCAAATACATCAGGATAAGTGTATTTCTTATCGGAAATACGCAATTTAATGCTTTCATTAAAGACTTTATAATCTGTCTTTTTCAAAAGCAAGCGTAGCAAAATATAAATATTGCCACAAATTAAGTTGTGAAAATCGGTTGTTCCAGGCATTTCATAAAGTTTTCCATGTATGTATTCATGCCTGACTTCTGAGGTTTCTTCAAAAGCGAGGTATTCTTCTTCTGTCATTGTGGTGGCAACAGCACGTCTCATTTTCAATGTATTTTCAACAAATATAAAGGATGTTTTGTATTTTTTCAAGGAAAAGCCTACAAAACATCCTGAATCCGATCAAACAGCAAACCGCTCCAGCCTTCTCCCCTACCCGCTTCCTTGCGCCTACCTATCCACATAAATGTTTTGCCGTTGAGCCAGCGCGTCCGTTGATACGAGCGTTCGACGATGATACCTGCGCGAGGGACTTCTTCTTCATGTATTAAATATTTCTTTTCTACTTCCGTCAAGACAACGCCTTTGGCACCAGGCGAGCCGATCATTCGAGCGCGTTGCAATTGTATTTCAGTCAATCCAGCATCGGTATGAACGGCAATAAATGGAATCCAATTATCGGGTACACGGGTGCCGAGGACATACCGAATTTTGACACCTTCTTTCGCTACATAATCGTCTGCCTCTTCATCGCGCAATGCCATTTCTTTACCACTAACACCTTTACCCAATTGCGAAGGCACTATATTTTCAACAGCCCATACCATATTGGACATTTCATCTCTTAAAAAATGGACGCGCTCTATCGGTTCGCTTTCCAAGAGCCTGCCGACTGAGGGGGTCAAGTAAAGGCTTTGGCGGCTTGTCCAAATCGCGCCTTTTTCGCTGTGGTGGAACATTGCCCAGCGTTGCCAATTGGTTTCTGCATTGCCATTCGCTGGGAGTACATAAAAATGCTGCCCGAACACATCAGTCACCATCATGCCTTTGATATCGCAAATGGTATTCATCAGCATAATATGCGGCAAAACAAACCAATCATTGGAATAAACCAAACCAAATTCAGCCAATAATAAATGTAATAAGCCCGTAGGTGAGGTATTTATCTTACCAAAATCCGTCCGTTCTTCTTCCATTTGCCAATAACGGGGCTGCGGCATTCCTTTGAACCAAATCGGTTTGGGCATAAAAACATCCGTTTTTTCGAGGTCTTGTCGGGGTGCATTCGGGGCGTCTGTACTGAGGGGTAGCCGCTGTCTTGTATCTTTATCGAAGGCAAACCAATCCAAATGCCCTTGATAATACTCCGCCGCCGTGAGCACCTCCTGCCCTTCCGAAGGCGGATTCGCTAAAGCAAATTGATACTCCAATTGCTGCGGCAACCAAGCCGAACCATCATCATCGGGCTGCGTGAAAAGACGATTTATTTTAGCTGTAAAAGCATCAGCGAGTTGTGTCCCTATGGTTTTAATGGTTGTAGCATCTGCTCCAAAAATCAGTTTATCATCTACCCATTTATCGAAAGATATTA
Organism: Saprospiraceae bacterium; assembly: GCA_043747725.1. Taxonomy (GTDB): domain Bacteria; phylum Bacteroidota; class Bacteroidia; order Chitinophagales; family Saprospiraceae; genus JAAFJT01. The sequence continues at coordinate 8,128 of JAYTON010000225.1, read as the reverse complement.
AAGGGTCTGCGCTCAAAATGGCTCGATAAAGGGCGCAACCATCAGGTACTGTATCCGCTACTGCCGATTGCACTTGTGCCGCATCTACATCTTTATCAAACACCTCCATCCTATATTTTTCTAATAAAGCAGCTAAATATGGGGCTGTATTTAAACCTGCACTTGCTAATAATTTCAAAAAATGCTTGCCCATGCGAATTGCTAAAAGCAAATCACTATAAATATGCTCCACGCCATCCACTTTCCGAACCGATGCCAGACGCACTTTCTCACGCTCTACTTTTGTTTCAAGCGGCAATTGTTTAGCATCAAAAGGAATGGTTTTTCCATTAAAATTAATGCGATCAACGGTGCGGTGTTCAAAGACGAATTTTGAATACGCCGCCGTTGCGGAGTCTTCTCCTTGAAATTCGCCGTATTGCCATTGCCTTGTGAGCAACCACAGCGGGTCGCGCACTTCCGCCTTGAGGCTCCGGTCAAAATCGGCTGTCCGAGCGCGAAGTTCAAGGCGGTTATATGCCTTGATGGTCGGCACGATGTATTGGGCTTTGGATAATTGAGCTACTGTGAAATCAGCCATTTTTTTATATATTAGCAACTTGGTGCAAGTTTAAAACTTGCACCAAGTTATTTTAAATTTTAATTTTATACACCTCTGCCAACGCTTGAAACTTCAAATTCAAAGCTAAATCCAAAGTAATATTTGTTCCTGTCGTTGTAAATTCGCTGACGAGGGCGGGCAACAAAGTCACCCATTCGTAGCGATTTTCAAGATGCGTCGGTTCAACGGCGCGGCGTTTAGCTCGGTCGAACGTATCATTGATAATATTCATCAATTCATCCCAAGTCCAACTGCCTGTGATATTAGGCGTGACGCAGAGCAATAAGGCTTGCGGCGGCATAGCGTTGGGTTGATTGTAGTGAAAAGCCACGCCGGTGGTTTCCTCCGTCGTCGGGATTTCCTCCGTCCAATCGTCGAATAAAATGCCGCTTTGATTGGTGGGCGATGTAAAAGCAGCATCACCATGAGCCATAATGGACAAGGTATCTCGCAATAATTGGAACGGTTTAGTAGGCTCTTGCGGGTCTTTTTCAGGAAATTCAACCGCCAACCAACTGTCTTTTGCTCGATAAGGCACTTGAATCGGCTGCATCGAAGCATCATTGAGCGTATCGGAGAGGGTGCGAATCACTTCCCATTTATGCAATTTCGGGCGTACACGGGCGACACTTTCAAGCCATTCATCCACCAATTCTGTTTCAGAAATAGCGGCTTGCGTTTTACCATACGTCAATAATTGAGTGCGATCAGCATCGGCAGCCGTGATGTCAGCGAAGTTTTGATAGGCGAATTTAGGCAATGGATTAAAAATTTCACCTAAAACAATTTTAGCCAATTGAATGTAAATATCTACTTGTTTTTCAATGCTTAACTCAGGTTTTATGGTTAAAATGAGCGTGTCATAGCTTTTTAAAGTGTTATTTAAAGTATTGTAAACCGCTTGTCCTTGTTTTAAAATATCAATTTTATCGGCTTCTGAAATGCCTGTTGACGAGCTTGGAAATGCTTGAGTCATGCCGAAAAGCGATATTTTTTCTAATAAACTCCTTAAAGCGTAGGTTGTTGAAATATCAAAAGTTGTAGAGACCCCCTCAGTATCGAAGTCAATTTTAGCGATTTTGAAACGGTCAAATACTTGTTTTAATGTTGTCAAAATGTCAGCTTCAATTTGAACATTAATAGCCATATTATCCAAATCGGTTTTGAAATTTTGCAAGGCTAAATGCGCCGCTTCTACTCGTACTTTTATATCATTTAAATCAAAACCCTTTGGATTTGTTTTATCAATCAACAAATCATCTTGACGGGATGAGGCTGAAAAATCCCTTGCAGTGAGCGGCCTGCTTTCTGCAATCAATGCCCTCAAACGGCGAGCAAGCGGCAATAACTGCCCTATTTTACGGCTGCCATCGGGTTTATTAAAGAAAATACGCACCGCTTGAGTGTCCTCAATCACATTTCTGACGCGATAAACATGGGCAATTCGGGCTTCAATTTCAGTCGCCCCGACTGTTTCCAATTCATTGCCGACTAAATAAACGAAGTCAATTGGTTGCAAGCCTAATTCGATGAGCGACACCTCTTGAATGTCTTCAAAAGTTTCTATTTCAACATTATTAATGTCTTTTTCCTTCTTCACAATGCCAATTTCACACTTAAATACTGAGGGGTCACCCAAAACATCATACAACCATTTATTCAAACTGGGTTCCATCCGAGCGCGAGGCGTCATCGGAATAGAGAAGGATTGCAAAGGATTGAAAGACGCTGGCGTATCTTCAAAATGCAGCGTCACCCGATTCGTAAATGCCAATTGAGCGCCGCGCGGCGTTTGCACCACTTGCATTTCAGGCGGATAATGGGCATCTTTTTGAGCCAAATTCACAGCCGCTACTCGATCAAAATTGCCTAATACCAATTGATAAAAATTCTCTGCCATGAGCAAATCTTTCACGGCATCCAATGAGTCTTTTAGGCGTTCTTTTTCTTCATTGATAATGATTAAATTAGCAGCGGTTGGTATTTCAATAAATTTAATAGTATTATTTTTTATTTCACCTAACTCACTCAATTTCAAGCCATTAACCACATTATACGGTGGCAATGATTCAGTCGCCACGCCTGTGCCTTGCTGCGGCAATTCCTTTTGTTCAATTGGAAAAGCAACTCTAAAATCCAAGATAAATTTGTTCAAACTCGCCGATCTATCATGCAAAGCCCTTTCAAATTGATAGCCCAACAAGGCTTCGAGCATCTGCCCATTTCTCAAACCATCCAATAAAAACATGGCGCGACGCACCCGTTCAGACGATAAATTGACCGCCAAAAGGTCGGGATTCGTGGTATTGACATGGCTCAAATAACCTGCTCGCAAAACCGCCGCCGCCGAAGCATGATTGATAGACGGCGCATGAACAAAACCACCGTTTTTACCTGTCGGATAAACAAACACCCCATTATTATCAGTCGGGCGTAATTTTGTAGGCACTGTATCATTCAGAATGCGGATATTTTTAGCAGGGCGCACTTCTTCCACATAGCCATACGCACCCATATAAATGCCTTTGCGAGATTCAATTACTTCGCCATCGTCTATTATCGGTTGCCGTTGCCTATCCAAACGCATACTAAAAAGCCCTGTTTGCCAAGCATCCAAGCGATAAGAACAGAGGTCGAGATGCTCCGTAAAACAGCGTTCGAGAGCAGCATTCGACATTTTTTCAAGCGTTTCTAAGGCTTTTTTCATTTCAGTTAAAAAAGCGGCTTCTAACTGCGTATGCCCATTGATTAAAAGATGGTTGCCAACCGTCAAATGACTGAGGGGGCTAGTCGGATCAAGTTTACCGATGTCGGCGTGCATATATTCCCAAACGGAGGGCTTTGCTGTTGCTTGAATAGCGGTCATAGAGTCTTTAAAAACGGCAGATTTTGTAGGCAAATCTGTGAAATTAAAACGTGTTTTCAACCAATCATAAGAGCCTTGATAGAGATTAAGCAAAAAGGCATTCCGCAACATCATGTACAATAGGGATGTCGGAACAGGCTGAGTGCCGAAGTCCTGCCCTTCAATTTTCTTCAATTCAACGGCTTCGCGCAGCCATTTTATATAGTCTCTTGCCTTGCTTTTAGCCGCATCTTCTGAAAGCGGTTGGTCATCAATCAAATTCCCTGCATTCAAACGCAAATTAAAATGCTGATAAATGAGTTGTAAAACTTTAGCGCGTTTATCGCCATCAGCGGCTACATAACCTAAATTATTTTTCAAAAAAAGATTTACCAATATGGCATTATTGGCTGAATTCCACAGTTCCGCTTGGTATTTACCACCTTCTTTAAAGGCTTTCAAATTGGCCAAATAATCATATGTATAGCCGATGCGCTGATAAAACTCTACGGAACTGGCTTGCAAACCCAAGACTTCCATCAATATTTTAGCGGATGTCAAGTCTTTACTTGTCGGTTTGCCGACGTATGAAATGTTTTTAACGTGACCATCAAATTCAGTTTCAAAAAAAGCCAAAACCTTTTTCAGCCTTGATAAAAAAGTAGATTGCCGATTATTATTAAAAATAATACCATCTAAACTGAACGCCGCTTCTTCATCGGGGTGTATTTGCCAATTTTTAAAATCGCTCGTCACCAGCACACCGTAAGGCTGATTACCCACTCGAATCGCTGATAATGGACCGCGCGCCGTGACATATTGCTTGAAAAACAAGCGCAAACGGTCTCTATCCCGCTCCTTCACGACAGGCGACAACAAGGCTTCAAAATAATAGCCCAAAGTAGCGGGATACAACGCCGTATTCATCGCCACTGCATCTACAAAATCTGTATTATCGCTGTTACGAACATATTGCAAGGGTTCGTAGCCAATACCGAGCGCATCGGCGAGGCGTTTACCATCGGTTGGGTCGGTGGGTTTAAATAGCGGTTTACCTGTTTCAATGAAATAACTGAGGTCGTTAAAATCATCATTATCCGTATAGCCCGAGCCGTTTCGTTCGGTATTATTCGTTGGCGTACCGTTCGGGACAAGGCTAAAACCTTTGGGGGCGTAATGGTGATTATCAATCAAATCTTCCAAAACGCTGGCACTTTCCGTTTCACTCGCTGAGAGATACAAGCCCAAAACCACGATTTTATCAAAACCTCCATTCGACTCCTCCACTGATAGCGGAATGCGGAAACCCATACCCACTTCCGTAGCGCGCGGAAAATCAGAAATCCAATCAAAGCTTTCTGCGAAGACTATTTTTTCATCATTTTTAGTAATTTCTTTATCTGCTAATGCTGGATTGGGACCTACATATAAGGTGTCTGGAATGGCTTTGCCGACGATTTCACGCGCCGCCGCGCCTTTTCGATACAGCGTAATCACAAATTTATCGGGCATCACTTGCGTACGAGGGGCGCGGCTCCATGAATCGACTTTTGTCAAATCATGCGGAGGGAAATTAGTTATCCACTGTTGAGCAACTTGATTAATTGGCGAGGTTGCCGCACTATCGCTCGCATTGACAAGGTATTTATCAGCTAAAAGCATAAATGCATCGCTGTCTTCCGCCGCCACTGCGTTTTGAAATAATGTTTTAACCCCTTCCTCCGCAATGCTGTTGATGATATTGCTGAAAAAATTAGCTTCCTTACCCCTCAGTAAATCGAACAAATTAGCCACGCCAGGGAGTGCAATTAGGCTGTCCCAATCAGTCGGTTTCATTTGAGCAGCCACCCATGCCGCCCGTTGCGATTTGAACTGGTTGGCTAAATGACTCCAAGCCGATTTGCGGCGATTTTCCTTCTCTGTATTCGTATATTCAGCCACGAGTAGCTCTGTCCAATAAAGTTTGCCTGCTGCTACCTCGCTATCCGTCAAGGTTTTTTCATGCGTATGAATAGCAATTTCATCGGGATAAACACGCAGCCACAACTCATTGCGCCCTTCAACAGATTGGATAAAACGAGTTTCAATTTTGACAGGCTGTAATAAAAATGGTGTCGCATTATCCAATTCTTTGACCACTTCGCGCGGGTGCGGGTCATGATAAAGTCCACCAATATTGCCCACTAAACTCTTATCGCAGCGCGATAATTCAGCCGCCAACGCTCCTTCCCTACCCCTCAGTATTTCAAGGTTTTTTTCCGTTTCAGCCTTATCTACAAAGGTCGGATTGAGCAATTCACGGAGTTGGTTTTCTAAACCTGACAGTTCTTCTCGGATGCCGCCTTGCCTGTTTTGAATGTCTTTTTTCTTTTCATTGGCTGCGCTTTCCGCTTGTTTCAATGCATCGCTCTCATGTTGCGCTTTATCTAATTCTTGTTGTGCTCCTTGTAATTGTTGCTGTAAATCCTTTAAAAGTGCTTGTAATTTCTCTATTTCCTTCAAATCACCGCTGGGGTCTTGCTGCATTTCTCCTATCCTATCCGACGTTAAAGTAATTTTAGTTTGAAGGGCTTTTATTTTATTTTGTAAAAAAATAACCAACTGCTCATTCTCCCGAACCTTTGAAAAAACAGCATCCAAAGCCGCTAATTCTCTATTCAATTCCGCCAATAATGCTTGTAGGCGAGCGATGCGCCCCCTCAGTTCATTCACCTTTTGCTGGTCAATGCGTGGAATGGTGTGCTGTTGATTAGCCCGTTTCAACTGCAATTCAGCGCGTTGAATTTGCAAGCGCGTTTGGTAGAGTTTATCATCGCACTCCTGCCGTTGCTGACGGATTTTCGCAATAGCGGCTATTTGTTCTTTAAAAGTGGGCATTTGTTATTTACATTAGATTTTTTGACAATAATTTTTGTAGATTTCTTCATTCAAAGGAAGAAGCCCTATTGTCGGAGTCACTTAGAGTGACTCCGACAATTATACTTAACTAATTGAAAATCAGAGACATGTGAATCCGATGGACTCTTAACTTTCAATTTTCAATTCTCAACTTTCAATTATTTCTGCATCGCCTTTTCAAGCATTTCATTCGCATGGACAGCCACCATCACTGGTTTTTGAAATAAAATATAAGCCATTTCAGAGGATGAAGCACCCCATGCGTGCGCTTTTTCTTCAACTGTCAAATCAAGCGTCGGTGCGTTGGTCGTGGTAATAAAAGGCGCTGCGGGTGTCGTCAATTTATCCCATGAGAGATTATCCCAAGTGTCTTTTACGCCCGGATCATTCGGTTGATAAATAATATCCATACCGAAGCGCGGCTCGCCCGGTATTTGCTGAATGACAAAAAACCACCCGAGTGTATCACCCTCGAACCCCTCAGTATCTTTAGTCCCTTGCGCCTCTTCGATGGTCAATTCAAATCCGAAAAATTTAATATCTGGCTCTACTTCCGCTTTGAAAATAGGGAATTTGTATTCCTTTTTAAATTGCGCTTCTGTCGGCTCTTCTCGTATGATTATGGGGTGGAGAGCTTTCGATTTAGCATCCGTATTGGTAATCGCTTTTTGAGCATAAATGACGGTATTGGGGTATTTTTTAAGCAATTCCCCTCGAATAACCAAGACGACCTTCTCCTTTTTACCGCCTTTGCGATGACCACCCAACTCTGTAAAACTCTGCCAAGTATGAATTTTAGTGATGTCTTTTAAATCATCGGCATCTTTAGCAGCATCTACGGCACCAGGTGCAATAATACCTTTGACATCCCAAAACTGACGGAAATAGCTACCGCGCAAGTCGGTCGGATATTCGCGCCAAAGCAATTCACGCCCCATTTCATGATTCAAACCCACCAAATAGGATTCGATAAAAGGCGGATTGGTCTCTAAAAGTGAAATCGTATCGGGCGGAATGAGTTGAATATTCGGCAACAACAACTCTTTACCCATGTCGCGCAAAGGCGCATACATGGGGTCTTCAAAATCGGGATGCGCCATCGCAGGGGTAATTTGTTCCCAAATTTGAAGCACCCAATTTAAAGCAGGCGGCATGATGACACGTGCCGATAATTGCAACGAAAATGACGTGTGCGGATGAATAGCCTTCTGAACTTTCGTGAAAGCATTACCCAAATCCAACGGTTTAAGGGGTGCAGGAACAGGCATTTTGATAGCTAAACGGGTATTAAAAGTCGTGAGTGCTTTGCGGAAATTATTGGCTTGCACACTGTCCGCGCCGCCGCTTGTTGCCGTCGGTGCAGGGGCTACGGTTTCATCATCCAATTGAATATTAAAATTAGGGCGCGGTGGAATATTGAGTATCGCCTCTAAAGTTTTTTCAGGACTGTTTAAAATTTCAGCCGTTTCAAACTGTTTTTCTATATTTTTTGCATAAAAATAACCACCGACTGCTGCCACCGCTAAAGCAATACATATTACATAAGCACTTGTAAAAATGGCTATGATGAAAAGCAAAACCAATAAAAACAACAAAATTCCCAAAGCATTATCAATTACCCATTTGAGCCAAGCGGGTATTTTAGGTTTGGTTTGCTCGGCGACGTCGTCGAGGGTCGGTAATACTGAGGGGGTCTCGCGTGGGAAGGCAGCGGCTACTTTTCCCTCATTCAAATCCGTTACAAGTTGTTGATAATCAAGCACTTCTGAAACATTTAGTGCCTG